>JAYTQD010000602.1:0-7620 GCA_043746935.1 Acidobacteriaceae bacterium
ACGCGGTCTTGCGGGCGCTTGGGGCCGGCGAGGCTGGATTCGACCGTGGCGAGATCGAGCGCGAGATGCTCCGAGTATTCCGCTTGTGGCGTGTTGTCCGTATGGAACATACCTTGCTCGCGGCAGTAAGCCTCGACCAGTGCAACCTGCTCCGCAGAGCGTCCGGTGAGGCGAAGATAGCGCAGCGTTTCTTCGTCGATGGGAAAGATGCCGCAGGTTGCGCCGTATTCCGGGGCCATGTTGGCAATGGTCGCGCGGTCGGCAAGAGACAGAGCGCGCAGCCCAGGTCCGTAAAATTCCACAAACTTTCCGACGACACCGTGTTTGCGCAGCATCTCCGTAATGGTCAGGACAAGATCGGTCGCGGTGGTGCCTTCCCGCAATTGCCCGGTGAGCTTCACGCCCACCACCAGCGGAATCAGCATGGAAACCGGCTGCCCGAGCATGGCGGCCTCGGCTTCGATTCCGCCTACACCCCAGCCGAGGACGCCGAGTCCGTTGATCATCGTCGTGTGGGAGTCGGTGCCGACGAGTGTATCGGGATACGCAGCGGTCATTTTGCCTTCGCGTTCCTGAACAAAAACTACGCGCGCAAGAAATTCCAAATTCACCTGATGGACAATGCCTGTATCCGGCGGCACAATCGCCAGATTACGAAAGGCCGTCTGCCCCCAACGCAAAAAGCCATAGCGCTCCTGGTTGCGCTGGAATTCCAGCAGGGCGTTCATTTCGAAGGCGTTGGGAGTGCCGAATTCATCCACTTGCACGGAGTGGTCAATCACCAACTCGACGGGCTGCAGCGGGTTGATGCTCTTCGGATTGCCACCCAAGCGCCCCATGGCATCGCGCATCGCGGCCAGATCGACCACGCAGGGGACGCCGGTAAAATCCTGCAACAGCACGCGGCTCGGCGTGAAGGCGATTTCCTTCTCGGGTTTGCTCTTCCCGTTCCACGCGGCGAGGGCGCGGACTTCCTCCTTGGTGACGTTGCGGCCATCTTCGGTGCGAAGCAGGTTTTCCAGCAAAATGCGCAGCGAGTAGGGCAGGTGCTGCGTGGAAATACCCTGCTTGTCGAGCGCGTCCAGCCGGTAGAGTTCGTAATCCTTTTGGCCAACTCGAAGAGTCGAGCGGCTGCCGAAGCTGTTCATGGAAGAAGTGCCTTTCGTGGAAATATGAGTGCCGATGCTGATTGTTGCAATCTTCTAGTTTAATCCGGAAGATGGAGCAGCGTCACTGAGAGAACGGAAGCCTAAAATATGACTATTATATTAGGCATTACTTGACAATAAATATAATCAGCTAATATATTAGGCATATTAAGATGCTGACTTTATCCTCAATTGGTCCCAAGATCGCCTCCGGGCGGAAGGCTCTCCGGTTGAACCAATCTCAATTGGCTCAGAAGGCGAGCGTCAGTCGCGCCACGCTCGATGCCTTGGAGAATGGCCGAACCGGGGAGCTCGGCTTTTCCAAGGTCGCCAGGATTTTGTCGGCGCTTGGCCTGGAATTGAAACTACAAGAAGCCAAGCTGCAACGACCGACATTGGACGAACTCTTACAAGAAGATCGTGATAATCGTGAATTATAGTGATCAGGAATTGCGGTAGTGGCTCAATTTGAATCTGCGAGACGGGTTGTCTTTACCCGATTTGTCATTCCGAGCGGAGCGAGGAATCTGCATTTCCGCACGTCCAAGCAAGAGCAGATTCCTCGCTCCGCTCGGAATGACAAATTCTTATAGCGTCTGAACTGAGCCACTACCGGAATCGTGATGATCTTGAATCGCAATGATTAAAGTCTGGACCGACGGCGCGGAGGCTGGACTGCTCGATCGCTTAGGGGATCGTGGCAGCGCGTTCGCGTACTTGCCCGAGACTGCCTCTCAACGCGCCGTCTCCGCTACTATGCCGGTGCGGCTTTCGTCCTGGGATATGCCTTTTGGCTTGGTTCCAGTTTTTGAAATGAACCTTCCGGAAGGCGCGTTGCGAGAGCGGCTGCGGCTTGCCTTTGCGAAGGCGACTGGATCGTTCGACGACCTGGATTTGCTCACGATTGTAGGCCGCTCGCAGGTCGGACGCATTCGCTACACCGGCGACAAAGAGCAGCTCGACGAAGAGGTTCCGTTTCAGTCGGTGGACGAAATTCTGGCGAGCCGTCGCGGCGGAGATCTGTTTCGCTACCTCATCGAGAAGTTCGCCGCGTTCTCCGGCATCAGCGGGGTTCAACCTAAAGTTTTGGTGCGCGACGAGAACGCGTCATCTGCTCTGACAAACGCCGCTCTGACAAATACTGCTCTGACAAATACAGAGCCGAGGCTTTCTCCGAGTTGCCGGGGAGCGACGCACATCGTCAAGTTCTGGGAGTCGGATGAATTTCCTCAGCTCGCCGCCAACGAGCACTTCTGCTTGCGGGTGGCGGAGCGTTGCGGGCTGGACGTGCCTCGTCACCGGCTGGCCGAGGACGGAACTGCGCTGGTCGTGGATCGTTTCGATCTGCGTCCGGATGGAACCTATCGCGGCTTTGAAGATTTCTGCGTGCTCAACGCCCGAAGGACGGATGAGAAGTATCGCGGCAGCTATGAAACTTCCATCCTGAAGCGGTTTCAGCAGTTCTCAGGTTCGTCTGATTTACTCGCGGACCTGGAAAAGCTGTTCACACTGATCGTGCTGAATTGCGCGCTGCGTAATGGTGATGCACACCTGAAGAATTTTGGTATCGTCTATGACAGTGTTTTAGGGGAAGCACGGCTCGCGCCCGTCTACGATCTCGTGACAACCGCCATCTACCTGCCAAAGGATAGTCTGGCGCTCACGCTCAACGGGAGCACGCAATGGCCCGACAGCAAAGCTCTTCGTCGGCTGGGCGAAACACGGATGACGGCGACTCCCGCAAAAGTCCGCCAGATCCTGGAACGTGTATCGGACGCCCTTTCGCAAACCGAAGTCGAGGTTCGGGCGTATATGAAAGAGCATTTGGAATTCAGAGATGTCGGCGCGTGCATGTTGCAGGAGTGGCACACGGGAGAGCAAGTCTCATTGCGAGCGGGTTAAGAATTCTCTGATTCACTCGGCAAGTCTACTCGTTTTTTCATTCTGTCTCCCAATGTTTGTCATTCTGAGCGCAGCGAAGAATCCCTGGCGTGTTGGCAATAGCAAAACACTCACCAGCTTTCTGGCAAGGACGCCGCCTAGCAAGAAAGCTGGAAAGAATCAGGCCTGATTCCGAATTTGAACAACTGATATACCCTGTAAGTGTCAGGTACGTGTAAGAGATATTTGAGGACGAGCGGTGACACTCGAAGCGCTCCTTACATTCTTCGGTATTCTCGTCGCGATCTTGGCTATCGTTCGCCCTGTTCAGCGACGCTCGCTAGGGTTATTTGCGCCCGCTTGGCGATTAATCGTTGCGATTATCCTGTCCTTTGTTTTCATTGTCTGGCGAGATGCTCCGTATGGCGTGAATCCGCCATACGGCTGGTCACTTTCCGAGGTAATGTTCGGCCTCACCGTCGGTGCCTTCCTTGTCCCGGTTTTGGCAGCACTGTGGAGCTGGGTTTCTTGGGCTCGTGCCAAGCTCACCGATAGGAGAATCGGACACGTAGAGAATATCTTCAGAGCAGCCTTGCGCGAGCGAGAGTTCGACGAAGTAGAAAGAATCGTCAGGAACAACCAAGGGAGACTACAACGTTTGCCCGTTGGCGCTGCTACCGTTTTGTTCAGTCCAGCGATGGTCGCAGCGCTAGTTGACTCACATTCTCTGCTCCACCTTGAATTATTGGCTGACATGGAATTTCTCAAGTCGCTTGAGAATCGCCTTGACGCCGTGGACGTGGTCGTTCGTGAGTTACT
Organism: Acidobacteriaceae bacterium; assembly: GCA_043746935.1. Lineage (GTDB taxonomy): Bacteria > Acidobacteriota > Terriglobia > Terriglobales > Acidobacteriaceae > JANXUC01. Next base: position 3,849 of record JAYTQD010000602.1, read on the forward strand.
GCAGTCTGCTGTTTCGCCATTGCGCTCCGCTGTCGTATCAACTTACGGGGGCTTGGAGCACCTCAAGCCTTCTGACTTGGAAAAAGTGTTGGTGGAGAAGACTTTCCAGAATCCAGAGTGGTACTACGAGGCAAACGCGCACTATCCGCTTGCCATATCAGCAGTGGAAGCATTGCGAAGCGGCAAACTTGATACAGATTACAACGGTGTAGGACGGGACTACGAAACCAACCAAGGGATAAGCAAACGAGCGCATTGCCCTGTTAATCTGGCGATTAAGACCGAAGTTCTTGCCATCCAGGCCGCGCTTGAAAAGCAGGTCGAGAATGATTTTTACGTCAGTGACTTATGGGACGTGTTCCGTTTGGTGCAGGAGCGGTCTATGTTCAAAGCGGCGGTTTGGGAAAGCCCTTTGGCCAACTTCGAGCATCCAACACCCTTCGCTTATTTGTTGTACGACATCAGTGCAGACCTAGAAGATTTGTCAGGCGAGGCTGTAGTAGCTGCTTGCAAGGCTGCGCCACAACACGCTCGGCCTCCCGGCCAGGTCGCGCAGGCACTTGCGGTAACTTGGTCATTGTGTGTTTGGAGCATCGCAGACTCAGAGAACCAAGTATCTCCGGAGTTCCGCAATCGTATTCTTAGGCAATACTTGGTGTTCATGTTAAAAGTTGGTTGGCAGCCGCGTGAGATTTGTCTCGCCTTGAATACAAACGATGTGAAGGGGCTAGACGTGTGGCGTGATTTGTTCTTGGAGGAGCTAAAGAAGCGGTTCACGCCAACCAACTCTTTGAGAATAGCAGCGCTGAAGAATGCCGCTGGGTCGCTGGATCATGGTAAAAGCTATGTGATAGATGGTTACGCATGGCTCATGAAAGAACTCTTCGACGAAAATCAGAACTAGTTGTGACCTACCTCGACCCCCTGTAAACTCGCCTCTTGCGCTCAAATAACTAATGTCTACCAACGACGCACAGGAACAATTGGACTTCACCTTCCGCCCACCGGAGCGGCGGGTGTGGACTGTGCGCGACCTGGTCGCCGCGGCGCGCGCCTCGCTGGAGCAAGAGTATGGCGACGCCTGGATTGAAGGCGAGATTTCGAATTTCAAACCAGCCGAGTCCGGGCATCTCTACTTCACGCTCAAGGACGGCGCGGCGCAGTTGAACATTGTGATGTTTCGCGGGCAGGCGCGGTTGCTTCGGTTTCGTCCGCAGGATGGGATGCAGATCATTGCCCGGGGCCGCGTCACGATCTACGAAGGGCGCGGGCAACTGCAACTCATCGCCGAGTATCTGGAGCCCAAAGGCGCTGGCGCTTTGCAGATCGCGTTCGAGCAACTCAAAGCCCGCCTCGAAGCCGAGGGGCTCTTTCGTTCCGAACGCAAGAAAGCAATTCCGGCGCTACCCCGATGCATCGGCATCGTGACCTCGCCCCGAGCGGCGGCTTTGCAGGACATCTTGAACATTCTGCGGCGGCGGCATCACTCGGCGAATGTGCTGATCTATCCGGCGCAGGTGCAGGGAGAGAGCGCGGCGGCGGAAGTTGCAGCGGGCGTCCGCCACTTCAACGCCGAAAAAAACGTAGACGTAATTGTGATCACCCGCGGCGGCGGATCGTTCGAAGACCTCGCTTGCTTCAATGATGAAGCTCTAGCGCGCAGCGTAGCGGCCTCGGAGATTCCCGTGATCTCCGCTGTCGGCCACGAGACAGATTTCACGATCCTCGACTTCGTCTCCGACCTCCGCGCGCCCACACCCTCCGCTGCGGCCGAGTTGGTGATTCGCTCCAAGCAAGACATCGAAGAAGAGCTGGAAGAATGGCACCGCCGCCTGGGCAAAGCTATCCGCTACCAGATCTTGATCCGCCGCCAAGCGCTAACAGAACTGGCGCAACATCGCGGATTTTCCCGCATGATGGACCTGATCCACCGCCGCCAGCAGCGCCTGGATGACTTCGTCAACCGGCTGGCCCACGCCCAGCGCGACATTCTGGAAAAGCATCGCCGCCGGTTTGAAGCTCTGGCAGCGGCAGTGCGTCACTACGATCTCCGCATGCGCCTCGGCGCGACCCACCGCGACCTCGACGCCCGCGTTGCCGCCCTAGCCGCGGCAATGCGCTCGCTCAACCTGCATCGGCGCGGACGGCTGGAAAAAATGACTGAAGCCCTGCAAGCCCTCTCGCCGCTCGCCATCCTTGATCGCGGCTATGCCCTGGTCTTCGATGCTTCCGGAAAGCTGCTCAAAGATGCGCGCAACGCCAAAGCGGGTCAGGACATCACCGCCCGCTTGGCCAACGGTGAGATCCAAGCCACGATTCGCTCCACCGCGAAGAAACCTTAATTTTCGCGGCCTCCGTTACAATGGGGACAAGTCTCGAAGACTGGTATCCAACGAGGAGCGCTGTGGGCACCCTACTGGCGAACTGGCCGCACATGTCACGAAATTCCGTCATCGACCTGCTCCTCGTGGCAGGGTTGATCTACGGTGTTCTGCGGCTAGTGCGCGGCACGCGGGCCGCTCTGATGCTGCTGGGACTCGCGGGCTTAGCTCTGGCGATGGAATTCGTCCGCATCGGCCAGTTGCCCGCCGTGAACTGGCTCATTGCCAAGCTGCTGCCCTACGCGGGGTTTGCGCTGATCGTTCTTTTTCAAGCTGAAATTCGGCAGGCATTGGCGCGCCTGGGAGGCATCCTCGTTTTTTCGCGCGGAAATTCCGCCGTCGCCGACGCCTACGACGATATCGTGATGGCCGCGCATCAATTTGCCCGCAACCGCACCGGCGCGCTCATCGTGATCGAGCGCGAAGTGGGCCTACGTACGTTTATTGAAAGCGGCGTTGCACTCGACGCCCGCCTTTCCTACGATCTGCTCGCCACAATTTTTCGCCCGAAAACGCCGCTGCATGACGGCGCGGTCATCGTGCAACGCGACCGCATCGCGGCAGCGGCTTGCTTTCTGCCCTTGTCGATGGATCCCGTTCTTTCCACACAGCTCGGCACGCGCCACCGCGCCGGCATCGGCATTACAGAAGAAACGGATGCGATTGCCGTCATCGTTTCCGAGGAAACCGGCGGTATCAGCCTAGCCGTTGCGGGCAAAATTGAGCGCGATATTTCCGTGGAAGCCCTGCGCGAACGCCTGAGCCGCCTCTTGCGGACTTACGTAGCACCAGCGATCCTGCCCACTCCTGTCCCCAATGGTGATAGCGCTGCGGATCTAGCTCGCGAAAACTCCATGTCCCGCGAGGTCCAGCAATGAAACTTCGCGGATGGGTACGTCGCGTCTTCCTGCACAATCTGCCCCTCAAGGTGATGTCGCTCCTACTGGCGACCGGCTTGTGGTACGCCGTCTCGCGCGAGCCGGTCTCGGAGGTCGAGGTCAGCGTCCCGGTGGAGTTTCAGAATGTTCCGGAGAATCTAGAAATCGGCTCCGAGCATATTCCACGGGCGGAAATTCGCGTGCGCGGCCCGGCGCGGATTGTGCGCGACCTGAAGCCAGCGGATGTGCGCGCGGAAATCGACCTTGCCGGCGCCCAGCCAGGGGAACGCACGTTTGATTTGAGCGGACGGCATATCCGTACGCTGCCGGAGCTTTCGGTGGTGCAGATCGTGCCCTCGCAGTTGCACCTCGATCTGGATTTGCGCGCAACACGGGAAGTGGAGATTCGCGCGCGCGTGATGGGAAGCTTTGCCCAGGGCTTGCAGGTAGCGCGCGCGGTGGTGGAACCATCGCGCATTACCGTTACCGGACCGAAACACCACGTGGACTCGC
>JAYTQD010000603.1:0-7615 GCA_043746935.1 Acidobacteriaceae bacterium
CATAGGCGACGCTGTAGTACAGCGCCGAACTGTAGGCATTGATCGCGGTGAAGGCGTCCACCTCGGCGCCGACCACGCCCGACATCAGGCCGAGCACCATGTACCCCATATGCGAGATGGCTGAATACGCCAGCATGCGCTTGATGTTGGTCTGTTTCAGTGCTCCCAGATTACCCAGCGTCATGGAGAGCAGCGCAGCTACCCAAATCAGCCAGAACGTTCCCGGCATCTGAGCTTCGAAGATCACGCGCAGCAGCACAGCAAATGTTGCAGCCTTGGGAGCGGTTGACATCAGTCCGACTACGGGCGAAGGCGAACCTTCATAAACATCCGGAGTCCAGACGTGGAAAGGCGCGGCGCCGACCTTGAATCCGAGGCCGACGAACATCATTGCCGTCGCGACATAGGCGAGCATGGGGACGTAGCCGGTGTGGAGCGCCTTGCTGATTTCCGCAATACTCGTGGAACCGGTTGCGCCGAATATCAACGCCACGCCATACAGAAAGAACGCTGTAGCAAACGATCCCAGCAGGAAGTACTTGAGGGACGCTTCGGAACTGCGTGGGTCGCGGCGCAGGAAGCCAGCCAAGATGTAGGAGGCAATCGAGGAAATTTCCAGCGCGATAAAGATCAGCACCAGCTCGACTGCGGAGGTCATCAGGCACATGCCTGCCGCGCCCATCAGAATCAGGCCGTAGTATTCGCCTGCGCGGATACGCTGCGTCTCCATGTATTCGAAGGAAGTCAGGATCGTGAGCACGACGATAGCGAGAATTACCACGTGGAAGAAGATGCTGAAGTTATCCACGCGGACCATATGCGAGAACGCTTCGCCGGGAGACCCCGCCTGAAAAAAGACTGCCATCAGGCCGGCCAGCGAGCCGAGAAGGGCCACGAGGCCGAGCGTTTTGGCGGCGCGGCGCTGGTCGATCACGGGATCGAGCACCATGATCAACATGCCGAAGACGCTGAGCACCAGTTCAGGCAGGATTCGTATGTAATCTACGTTGGGCGGAGCAAACATTTGGTTAGGTACGATCATCGGCCCACCGCCAAAATGGAATGGACGGCGGGATCAATCGCCTTGAGCCACAGGATTGGAGCTACGCCCATGACCAGAGCGGCCACAGCCGTCGGCAAAACAGCAATCTTCTCCAGTGGATACATGTCGTGGAGACTGGCGTTCTTGGGATTTCGATTGATGCCAAAGAAAGTCCGCTGATACACCCAGAGCAAGTAGGCAGCGCTCCAAATCACGCCCGTAGCGGCGAGGACGCCGTAGAGCGCGCGCGCCTGAAATGCTCCTGAGAGAACGAGGAACTCACCGACGAATCCGTTGAGCAGGGGCAATCCAACTGAAGACAACGTGATGAATAAGAAAAGGGAAGCGTACATCGGCATAGGAGTCGCCAAGCCGCCGAACTCGCTGATTTCGTAGGTGTGCCGCCGCTCGTGCAAAATTCCGGCCAGCATGAAGAGCGCGCCGGTCGAGACACCGTGTGCCAGGTTCACGAACATCGCTCCGTTGATACCGGCTTGTGTGAGGCTAAAAATTCCCAGCACCACGAACCCAAGGTGGCTGACCGAAGAATAGGCAATTAGCTTCTTCAGGTTGGGCTGTACCAACGCGACCAGTGCGCCGTAGATGATGCCGATGAGAGCTAGAACGATGATCCAGGGGGCATTGCGCCGCGCTTGCTCCGGAAACAGGCCAACGTTAAAGCGCAGCAAGCCGTAGGTGCCCATCTTCAAGAGCACGCCCGCCAGCAGCACAGAGCCTGCTGTGGGCGCTTCCACGTGGGCGTCGGGCAACCAGGTATGAAAAGGGAAGAGTGGAACCTTGACAGCAAAGGCCACAAAAAATCCGAGGAAGAGCCACGGAGCTGCCGCCGCAAAGCCGGGAACTTTACCCTCTTGAATGGCGCGCTGCACATCCGCGAAATCGAAACTGTGGATCTGCACATACAGCCAGATAATGGCGGCCAGCATGAAGACCGAAGCCACCATGGTGAAGAGGAAAAACTTTACAGCCGCGTAGATGCGGCGTTCGTGCCCGTAAATGCCGATCAATAGCGCCATGGGAATCAGTGTCGCTTCCCAGAAGACATAGAACAAAAACATGTCCAGCGAGACGAACACGCCAATCATGGCGGTTTCGAGGATCAGCAGGAGAATGAAGAATTCTTTGACCCGTTCGTGAATCGAGTTCCACGAAATCAGCACGCAAAGCGGTGTAAGAAATGTGGTAAGAAGCACCAGCCAGAGCGAGATGCCGTCCACTCCCAGATGGAAATGGATATTGGGATTCGCGATCCAGGGATGATTGATCTCATACTGAAAAACGCCCGCCTTTTCCGCGCGGAAATATACGGGTAGGTGCAGCGAGAGGACAAACTCCACCAGCGTAACGATCAGAGCGAACCAGCGAATGTCGCGGTCGCGATTGGGGAACGCCATCATCAGCAGCGCCCCGAGCAAGGGCACACCGGTTACAAGGATGAGAATGGTGGGATGCAGGTTAGCCATGGTAATGCACCCCCAACCAGACCATGTAAGCCACAACCACGGCGGCTCCTGCTGTCAGCCAAGCAGCGTAGGAGCGCAGGTTTCCGGACTGCATGCGGCGCAGAGCACCGCCCGCATCGCTGGTCGCCTCGGCGCTGTCGTTAATGACGGTGTCGATGAAGCCCTGATCCACGCCCTTCCATAGCCAATTCCGCGACATGGCAATGAGCGGAGCAATGAGCGCCCAATTGTAGAATTCGTCGACGTAGTATTTGTTGGAGACGGTGCGGTAGATGCCTCCGAGGCTATTCGCGATACGTTCCGGCAAAGTGGGCGATTTGAGATAGAGGAACCAGGCAAGGAAACCTCCCAGAGCCGCGACCAAAACAGAAACAACCTGCAAGGTGTGCTCAACGCCGCTCGCGCCAGATTCTTCGGTTGCGGTCTGAAACACCGGAGCCAAGAAGCTAAGAGTGGGAATAAAGCCTCCTCCGAGCGACAGAGCCGCGAGAATTACCAACGGCACAAGCATGAGCGCCGGACTTTCATGAATACCACCGTGGCCGGAATCGTGGCCGTGATCGTCGTGCCCGTGAGCGCCAGACTCCAGCTTGCCGCGATACTCGCCGAAGAACGTCATAAACAAAAGTCGAAACATGTAGAAGGAAGTGATAAAAGCGGTCAGCAGCCCGAGTGCCCAAATAATCTTGCTCGGACCTTGCGAATAGGCGCGCCATAGAATTTCGTCTTTGCTCATGAAACCCGCAAAGGGTGGAATCCCGGCGATGGCAACGGCTCCACAGAACATGGTCCAGAAAGTCCAGGGAATTTTTTTGCGCAGTCCGCCCATCTGGCGCATGTCTTGCTCACCACTGAGGGCATGAATCACTGAACCGGAGCCGAGGAAGAGCAGCCCCTTGAAGAAGGCATGGGTCATCAGGTGAAATACACCTGCCGAATATGCCGCCACGCCGCACGCCATGAACATGTAGCCGAGCTGCGAAACGGTCGAGTAGGCGAGGACTTTCTTGATATCGGTTTGTGCGATGCCGATGGTCGCGGCAAAGAGCGCAGTGAGCGTGCCGACGATGGCCACCACCAGTAGGGCAGTGGGAGCCTTGTCGAAAATCACGTGCGAGCGCGATACCATGTAGACGCCGGCGGTCACCATCGTGGCAGCGTGGATCAAGGCGGAAACTGGCGTAGGGCCTTCCATCGCGTCCGGTAGCCAAACGTAGAGTGGAAGTTGCGCGGATTTTCCAGCAGCACCGACCATCAGGAATATGCCAATCGCGGTGAAAACGCCGGTTGCCACAGTGCTATGCGGATCCGAAACGCTAGCGAATACTTTCTGATAATCCAAAGATCCGAAGTGCTGAATCATCAGGAACAATGCGATCAAGAAGCCGAAGTCGCCGATGCGGTTGGTGATGAACGCTTTCTTCCCGGCGGCGGCAGCCGAGTCCTTCAGGAAATAGAACCCGATCAGCAGATATGAAGCCAGACCAACGCCCTCCCAGCCAATGAACATAACCAGGTAGTTGTTGGCCAGGATCAGCATCAGCATGAAGAACATGAACAAATTCAGGTAAGAGAAGAAACGGTAGAAGCCATCGTCGTCCCACATGTAGCCAACGGAGTAGATGTGGATGAGGAAGCCGACACCCGTGACGACCATCAGCATCAGCAGGGAAAGTTGGTCGAGGTAGAACGCAAAGTTAACGTGAAAGTCCCCGGAGCGAATCCAGGAAATTCCGGGCTCAACGTAAGGAAACGCGAGCGAGGAAAGACTCAAGAGAACTCGCAGCGCCAGCAGGAAGGCCGCGCCAGAAAAGAACAACGCCACGCCGGCCACGGTTTTCTTCGAAAACCGCCGTCCAAAAAATCCATTCACCGCCGCGCCCGTCAGGGGCAGCAGGGGAATCAGCCAAAGATATAAGTTCGGGTTCATAATTTCAGCAGATTCACCCGGTCCACGTTCAAGGTATCGCGCGTGCGGTAGACCGAAATAATAATGGCCAAGCCAACCGCGGCTTCCGCCGCCGCCACCACCATCACAAAAAAGACAAAAATTTGGCCGCTCAATGCATGCCATTGCGAAGCGAATGCTACGAAGGAAAGATTCACCCCGTTCAGCATCAATTCAATGGACATGAAGATGGTGATGATATTTCGCTTCAGCAAGAATCCCATCACGCCGCTGGCGAATAGGAAAGCGCTCAACACCAGATAGTAGGAGAGAGGTACCATTAATTCCCCTTTCCGGAGGCGTTAACCTCAGGCTTCGAAGCGAGCACGACGGCGCCCATAATGGCGATCAAGATCAGCAGCGATGTGATCTCAAAGGGAAGGAGGTATTGGCTGAACAGCAGATGTCCGATCACCTTCGGATCTCCATAAAGCGATCCCACCCGCACAGAATCTGTAGCGTGATGCGTGACAGCCCAAGTCAACAAAACTCCCAGCAGCAGTAGCGAGGGGACGCCCATCAGCAACGCGATGTGGCTGCCTTGCGAGCGTTCTTCCGCACCAGCGTTGAGCAGCATGATGACAAAGACAAACAACACCATAATCGCGCCCGCATAGACGATCACTTGCACCGCCGCCACAAACTCCGCTCCGAGCAGCAAGTATTCCGCCGCCAGCGACGCCATCACCACGATCAGCGAAAGCGCGCTCTGGATCGGGTGCGTCTGGATGAGCAGATTTACCGCGCCTGCGACGCAGACGGATCCGAAGATGAGAAAGAGGGCAAGATGCATGGGTTAAGCTCTCACCGCGACTACGAACGCGGTAATGATCAGGTTCGCGAGCGATAGCGGCAGCAGAAACTTCCAGCCAAACGCCATCAGTTGGTCATAGCGGAGCCGCGGCATCGTTCCGCGCACCCAAATGTACAGGAAGATGAAGACAAAAACTTTCAGGAAAAACCACCACACGGGCAGAAGCGCCTGCAACAGCGGCGGGCCAAACAACGGTCCGTTCCAGCCGCCGAGAAATAGCAGCGTGGCCAGGCACGCGACGGTCACCATATTGGCGTATTCCGCCATGAAGAACATGGCAAACTTCATCGCGCTGTATTCGGTGTGGTACCCAGCGACGAGTTCTGTTTCCGCTTCAGGCATGTCAAACGGGATGCGGTTGGTCTCCGCATAGGCCGAGGTTAGGTAAATAAAGAAAGCTACAATCTGTCCGCGAAAGATATTCCAGTTGGGAATGAAGCCCCAGAAATGCCCGTGCTGTGACGCCACGATTCCTTGCAAGCTGAAAGTACCTGCAAGAATCAAAACGCCAATCAGTGACAGGCCCAGCGAAATTTCATAGCTAATCATTTGTGCGCTGGCGCGCAGCCCGCCCAGCATCGAGTACTTGTTGTTCGAGGACCAGCCCGCCAGGGCAATGCCGTAAACACCCATCGACGTAATGCCGAGCACAATCAGGAGCCCAGTATTCACGTCGGTGATCTGCAGCGGGATGAGGTAGCCGAGGATGCGTACATCGTTCCCAAAAGGAATCAGCGCAATCGAAGTGAGCGCAAAAACCACGGCAATAATCGGCGCGGCAATAAAGATCGGCTTGTAGACGTGCGGCGGTGTCAGATCTTCTTTGAGAATAAATTTGATGCCGTCCGCCGCCGGTTGCAGCAGTCCAAACGGACCAACTCGCGTGGGGCCCCAGCGATTCTGAATGCGTCCGACTACTTTGCGCTCGAGCCAGACGATATACGCCACAGCTGTCAGGAGCACAAACAGCATCAGCGCAATTTTTATGACCGCAACCAGCGTGTAGATCCAGAAACTCAAGCGCTCTTCCTGATTTCTTTAATTTATTCTGATACGTTTACGGCTTGCGCCGAATCAATCCGCTGCAACTTCCGCGTTCTGCGGGTTCTTGTTTTCCATTACGGTGTTCAAAGTCTTCGAGTAGCGGCCCAAGCTTCCTGAGCTAAACAGGCCATCGTTCGCTGGTTGAATCAAGCTCGGATCGCCAACCAGACCTCCGCCATTCAAGTCGAGCCGCGTGTGCTGGTCATTGCCCGCCATCAGATTCAAACGCGACACCTGATATCCGGGCACCAACCGTTGAATCTCGTCCAGCGCCGCCACGGGATCGAACGGGCTCATCTTTGGTTCAAGATTCTGCGCTTCCAGCCAGACAGCATTGCGATCCGCTTCGCCCGATTGCACACCGCGAGATTGGCCCATATCCGCCCGCGTTCCAGTGCCAAACGTTACCAGCTTTTTCACGTCGAAACCCATGCGGTCGGCAATGCGGACAATCATTTCAAAATCAGACTTCGTGCCGGTGATTTCTCCAGCTTTCTTCACCAGCTGCAAATCACCATAGGTATTGGTGAAAGTTCCGGACTTTTCGTAGGCCGAAGCCGCCGGCAGAACAACATCCGCAATCGTCGCCGTTTCCGACAGGAATAGATCCTGCACCACGATAAAGCTGTTGGCAAAAAGTTTGGGGTCCAGATTCATCCGCGATACCGGATTCGCGCCGACAACAAACAGCGCTTTGAGCTTGCCGTTCTTGGCCGCGTCCACCATGCCAGGAAGTGTCAGTCCGGGCGCTTCCGGCAGCGCACCCCACTCGTCGCGGAATTTGCCCCCCTGCGCTAGAGGAACGTATCCAGGAAGGAGGTCGGGATAGAGGCCCATGTCGGCGGCACCGCGTGAATTCGCGTAATCGCCGAGGCAAATGAACTTCGCGCCCGAAATGCCGAGGCCGAACTTCACCAGACTTGCAATGTCCGCTCCGCGCAGTTCGGAACCGAAGACAATCACCAATCCTGTTTCTTTCCGCAACTGGTCGCGCAGAGCGGACCATTCGTCGCGCGAAGCAGCGGGCGCAGTCTGATCGTTGCCTGCGAGGAAAGCAGCGAAGTCGCCTTCACCGCCTTGCGGAATTTGCGCGAACAAGGTCGCCTGACGACGCAGCTTCACCGGCTCGGAGTTCACAACATACAGCCGCGCTTTGTTCAGTCGGACGTTGTTCCGAATTTGATATGCAAGCAGTGGGTGTTGCTCCGTAGGATCGTTTCCGATTAGTAGAATCGCGGACGCGGTCAACACTTCGCGAATGCTCGCCGTAGTCCCGGGTTTGC
>JAYTQD010000604.1:0-2858 GCA_043746935.1 Acidobacteriaceae bacterium
ATCGGGCACGCCGTAGAAATAGCTTTGCGCCCAATTCCAAGAAGCGTGCAAGCCTACGGCGAACCACAGGTTTCCTGTGCGCAGCACGGTGAAGCAGAAGAACAAGCCGATCAATCCGGCTGACAGGACTCCTCGCCAACTTTCCCCCTGGTTTCCGAGATGCACGTAGCCGAAGAGCGCCGACAGTAGCAGCGCGGTCGGCCAGAATCCCATTCCTCGACTCAACGTAAACAGCGAGTAGCCGCGGAAGAGGAACTCTTCGAAAAATCCAACCAGCAAAAACAGTAAAGCCCAGAACAGCGCGAACTTCACCGCTTGCATTCCATGCACGCCGACGGAGCCAAAATAGAACGAGTGCGATCCACGCAGCGCCACTAAGAGCAGGCTGAGCGCAACAAATCCCCATGCCAGACCGAGCGCGAACATCTTGCCGAACACGCCGCGCGCTGGCAAACCATAGGAGCCGAATGGCCGTTTCTCTATCCGGCTCATGACCACGGCGGGCAACACGGCGCATGCAGCGAGGATCATTTCTTGCGCCAGAAACTGCCACACCGTACCCTTCAGTCGATGCATCATGGGATGCATAAGAAAACGCGCCGCCATGATCAAGGCGAACCCCAGGGCAAGATACAGCGTGAATCCCCACCCGGAGCGCAACCCTTCCGGGCCGATGAACAATTCGGTAAGCCAGTGTGGTTCCGGCGTGGCAAGAGGAGCAGGGAGATCGGGAGTAGTGGTAAGCAGAGGTTGCGGGTCGAGTGCGGGATCGGTCACGGAGTCTCCTGGAAACCAGTTAGCCTACTTGAGAATGCCAAAAATGCCAATCGCGGTGCGCGCGAATGTGGAAGCTAGGTCTAGTTACGATTTTCAGCGGGAATTTGTTGCAAAAAGAAAAGGGCAGCCGAAGCCGCCCTTCCTTTGGAAAATCTTGGTTGCTACTTACAGAACCTTGACGTTCTCTGCCTGCCAGCCCTTCGGACCCTTCACCACGTCGAACTGCACGGCTTGGCCTTCTTGCAAGCTGCGGAATCCGTTGGACTGGATCGCCGAAAAATGCACGAAAACATCTTCGCCGTTCTGACGGCTGATGAAGCCGTATCCCTTTGCGTCGTTAAACCACTTTACTGTTCCTTGTTCCATGTTGGTGCTTGTAAACCTCGGTGTTTCTTTAGATTGTGCGCTGGATTGATACGGGATGGTGCAGGCAGGGCCACTCTGTAGAGCAGGGTAGACACGAACTTGCAACGAACCACTAAAATCTAACGCAGCTAAATCGTAGCATGCCTGTGGAAAAAGCGCCATATTATTTTTGGGAGGTCGTTTTTCAAGGGTTACCGTCGGCCAGGTGCGTCCTAGGAAGCCTGCCGCCCTTAACCGGCTGTCTAGAAAGGGGTTACGGGAGGGTGGACGGCAAGACAGCCTGCGTGGTGCCCAGCACCAACTGCCCGCCACCTCCAGCCTCTACCGCTGCTCCAGTCGCGTCAAATGCATAAAAGCCCACCGGACCGCTTCCAGTGAACGAGCCCCAAACCACAGTGACGTGCCCGTATCTGTCGGTGGTGATCGCAGAAATAAAGGATGGGGTCGAAAACCCATAGACCGGTGTCACCGCGAGGTTGTTTTTCTGCACCCGCATGGCCGTCGGATTCTCGTCGGTTCCGATGTAGAGGAACTTTGCGTTCGCCGCCATCGAAGCCTTCGCGTTACTACTTCCATTGAGCGGGAGCGTCACGACTTTCGAAAGGGTCATGCTGATGGTGCCGGTCGTAATCAACTCCATCTCTTTGTAGACATAGAGAGCGACCTCGTTCGCACCGGTTCCAGCGGCTGTGTCGAGAATATATACAGTTCGGGTTACGGTGTTCGTCACCATGTTTGTGTTGGAGTTGCCCTCCAGCAGCGCCCCCACTTTGCCAAACGGCCCGATATTGCCGACGCCGTAGCAGCCTGAAGAACCAGGAAGACTGCCGCACACTACCCACTGCACGGTCCCGTTAAAGTTAAAGGAATAGCTTGTGTATAAAGTTGAATCGATGGCTGCGGCATGCATCGGAACGGCTGTATTCACCAAAACCATTGCGCCGAGAACAGCGCACAAAATTCTAGATTTAGACATGACAAAACTCCCTGGAACGCCATATTGGCGGCAAATCAGTTTTAGACAGCCACTGCATTCTTTCCATCGGCGGCTCGAATGTCAACCGATTTGTATTCCGTTTATAAAACGATGCCGCCCAACCGCTCGGGGTGCGATGAGTGCAGATAGATTATTTAACGGGCGTAGCGTGATTTACCTTTAGAATCAATACTCTGGAGCTTGATAGCCTGTCCGCAGCCCTCAAACTCGACCGGCTTTCCGTGGTTCTGGTCACGCCGCATAACCCGTTGAATCTGGGGGCGGCGGCGCGTGCCATGAGCAATTTCCGTTTTTCCAGCCTACGGGTGGTTAATCCCTATGACGTGGCCTTCCGCAACGCCAGGTCGGCCGTGGGCGCGTCGGAGGTACTTACAGCGGCTGTGGAGTACGCCACTGTGGCCGAAGCTGTGGCGGACTGTGCGCTCGTTGTGGGAACCACCGCTGTGCGGCATCGGGAGATCCAGCACCCTCTGCGGCGGGTGGAGTATGGGGCGCGGCTGATTCGCAAGCAGATGGCGTCGGGGCGGGTGGCTTTGCTGTTTGGCTCGGAAAAAGTCGGGCTTTCGAATGCCGACTTGAGCCATTGCCATTGGCTGATGCGCATTCCGGCGTATGGCGATCAGATTTCCATGAATCTGGGGCAAGCCGTGGCGATTTGTTTGTATGAATTGATTCGCGATGGGCGAGCGGTGGCATCGGAGTCAAAAGTCAAAACATC
>JAYTQD010000605.1:0-7602 GCA_043746935.1 Acidobacteriaceae bacterium
ACATAGTAGGCGCGTTCCCACGGGGGCGCGGGTTTTCCGGAGGAGCCTCGTATGATACCGGAGTCCCATCCACTCGAGCGATTTTTTCTCGAACTCGTTACGCGCCATTACTCGCGTGACATCGGGCTGCGCGATCCGCAGATCAGCAACTACGTCGCGAATTTGCTCACTGAATTCTGCCAAGCTGACCAGCTCCGCAAGATTCACAACGCGGCAGACCGCCCCCTCGACGACGTGGGCGAAATGCTGCTTGAGTCCGACCCTGTCTTCGGCCGCGCCCCATCCTTCGACCGCGAACGCCAAGTCCGCAAACACATTGGCGACTACGCGCTCTTCTTCACCGGCATGTATCCCGAAAGCGTAAACCGCTGGCGCCTCCGCCGCAACCGAATGGAAACTTTTGTCGATTTCATGAAGACCGGCAAAGAGAGCTACTATATAGTTTCCAAATTTGAAATCTTCGAGTACCAAAAAGTTGCGCCGCTCTTCCAGCAGCTCTCCGCCCGCTTCGAGGATTGTGTACACGGTCTCAACATGGTGAAAAACGAACTCGCCGAAATGCAGCATCCCCTAATGCGCCGGCCTGACGAACTCATTATGTGATTCGCCGGTAAAAGCTCAGCGCCGCGTCCCCTTGCGCTAACTTGCGGTACCGGAGCAACTTGCCGACGCTGTCCCCAGGATCAAACCGCTTGGCGTGTTCCGCAATGACCAAGCTCTCGGCACTCACTCCGCTCCACTGGCCCAACGCCTCCAGTGTTCCCTGGTACAGCGTCTGCCCAGCATACGGAGGATCCAGAAATACCAAGCCCGCGATCATCCCGGCAGACTCTAGTTTATGCAACGCAGCCGTCACATCCGAGCGTAGGACCGAATAGCCCGCGGTGACTCCCAACGATTTTAGGTTTTCCTGAATCAGAACTATAGCCTTCGCGGACGATTCCACAAACACCACGTTCCCCGCGCCCCGGCTCAAAGCCTCAATTCCCACGGCTCCGGTGCCAGCGAAAAGATCGAGAAACGTGACTCCCGCCAGCGCGTCCTTGTTCCCAGCGCACAAAACGTTGAACAAAGTCTCGCGCAGCCGGTCCGACGTCGGACGGATATCCATCCCCGGCATCGATTCCAGTGGACGGCTTCGAAATTTTCCCGCAATCACCCGCATTTGAGTTGGCGGCTCTTTCGAATTTCACGCGTCCCGCCGCAGTTTCAGCAATTTCTATACAATTAGGGAAAGAGCCAATCTACCCGTCATGAGAACCTGGGCCATCCCGGCCGGCCACATCTTCGGTATTGAGTTCCGCATCCACGTCGGGTTTCTTTTCCCGTTAGTTTTCCTGGCTGCTGTATATCCGCAATTTCCCTCCGCCATTGTCGGCCTCGTCGCAATCGTTGCGGTTGCCAACCTGATTCACCAACTGGCACTGGCATTTCTGGCACATAAGGCGGGAGTCCTCCCGAAGGCTATCATCCTTCTACCGGTCGGTGGACTCCTCATTCTGAGCGACCTTCCCGGGCACGGTCTCACCGAGGCGGACCGGCAGCGCGAGATTCGCATGGCTGTGCTGGGGCCGCTCGTGTACTTGTTCCTGGCGGCGGCGACTGCCATGGTGATTCTCGCCATAAATCCCGCGTTCAACTTCCGCGTTTGGCCGTGGGTTCATCCGTCGTCCCTCGCGCGCAGTGCCGTGTGGGTTAACCTGCTGCTGGCCGCGGTGAATCTCATTCCCGCGTATCCGCTCGACGCGGGACGACTCCTGCGCGCTTTCTTCACTCGTAGTTCGGACCTGGCCACATCCACGCGCCGCGCTGTCAGTGTCGCCCACAGCCTTGCGCTCGTCTTCATGGTTCTCGGGATGGTTCTCTACACCTCGGAAGCCACCCGCTCGCGCAGCTCCTGGTTTGCCATGCTGGGGTTCTTCATCTTCATCGGCGCACAACTCGAGGAGCGGGCGGTCTTCCTCGAATCCGTTCTGGAGAGCGTACGGCTCGATGAAATCATGCTGACGGAGTTCACAACACTCTCCCCCGCCGACACCCTGGAAGACGCGCTACAGAAAGCAATTCACACCTTGCAGGAAGACTTTCCCGTGGTGCGCGGCAGTGATTTGGTGGGATCGGTCTCGCGCCAGGCCATCGTGAATACATTGCGCGCCGATGGAAACGGCTACGTGCAGGCCGTCATGATCCGCCTGGTTGAAGCTGCCCAGAGCAGCGAATCTCTCGCCGCAGCGTTCCGCAGATTGAACGCGCGCAAATTGAATCTGGTGCCCGTGGTGGAGAACGAACGCCTGGTCGGCATCGTCACCCGCCAGAACCTGATGCATTCCATGAGCCTGCTCGCCGAAAGCAGACGCCTCCGGCAAGCCCAACGCGACGAAGACTAAGTTCGTGTGGCGCGGGCACCCTTGCCCGCGAGGTCTTAAGATCTTTAACTAACCCTCTTTCAAAACAATCGAATCGCCCGCGCTTCCTTCACCGCATCCATCTTCCTCAGCTCTAATAAAACAGCTTCGCCAACCGGAGAATCCACATGCACCACAGCAATCGCCTCCCGTACCTTGCCCCCGGAAGTCTCGTCCCGTCCCAGTGAGAAATCGCCAATATTGATCTGGTGCTTGCCCAGGATCGTACCTACCTGCCCAATCACACCCGGCACGTCTTTGTTCCGCAGATAGAGCAAGTCCTTCCCCAGCGGAGCTTCAATGTCAATTGCATCCACGCTCAGCAGTCGCGGAGATTTTCCACGCAAAACCGCGCCCTTGACTCCACGCTCCGCGGATTTCGTCTTCAAGGTAACTGAAAGGACGTTTCCCGCCCCGCCTTTGCCCTTGGCTTCCTTCGATTCCAGCACCGCAATCCCGCGACTCGCCGCAATGGAGGCCGCATTCACCACGTTGGCCTTTTCTTCCAGAGTCCGATTCAAAATGCCCATCACCGCCGCATTCCTCACCAAATCCGTTTTCCACTCCGCCAATTGCCCGCGGTATTCCAGCGAAATTCCCTCCACATTACCATCCGTAGCCTGCGCTAGAAATGCGCCCATGCGTTCCGCCAGCGCAATGTAGGGTTCCAACTCCTCATATTCTTCGTGAGAAACCGAAGGCACGTTCACCGCGTTTTGGATCACGCCATGTTTAAGATATTCCTTCACCTGCTGCGCAATCTGCACACCCACCGCTTCCTGCGCTTCATTGGTTGATCCAGCCACATGCGGCGTCAGCAGCACATTGGCGAGGCCTACCAAGGGCGATCCCTTCGGTGGCTCTTTTTCAAATACATCCAATGCCGCTCCGGCAACATGGCCCGCCGTGACTGCCTTGGCCAAATCGGCTTCGACAATCAGCTCCCCGCGCGCGCAATTCACCAGCCGCACGCCCTTCTTCATCTGCTGAATCGATTTCTCATTAATCATGCCCATGGTTTGTGGCGTCAGCCCCACGTGCAAACTCAGGTAATCCGCAACCGCATAGACTTCCTCAACAGTGCCCATGCGAATTTTCTCCGCTTGCGCCACCGATGCGGAAACATACGGATCGTGCGCCACCACTTCCATCCCAAACGCCCGCGCCCGCCGCGCCACTTCCAGACCAATTTTCCCCAGTCCAATCACTCCCAGCGTTTTCGCGCGCAGCTCTGTTCCTTGCAGCGACTTCTTCTCCCACTTCCCCGCATGCATGGTTTCGTTCGCGCGGCAAAGATGCCTCGCCATGGCCAGCATCAACGCCAGGGTATGTTCCGCTACTGCAACAGCATTCGCTCCGGGCGTGTTCATCACCGCGATACCCTTGCGCGTGGCTGCGTCCATCTCTATGTTGTCCACGCCCACACCCGCGCGTCCAATAACCCGCAGCTTCTTGGCATGTTCCAGCAAGGCCGCATTGGCCTGCACAGCCGAGCGCACAATCAGCGCATCCGCCGTCTCCAACTCCTGCTCCAGCTTCCCGTCGAGCTGGTCATGGGTAAGAATGGTCCATCCCGGCTCGCGAAGTACATCCACGGCGCTGGCGGCAATTTTTTCTGCAACGATAATCTTCATAATTTCTATTTTTCCTTAATAAATTGGTGGATTACGGCTCGTGTGGCGCGGGCAGCCCTCGCCCGCGTAATGATGACAATGAAACCTGCGGGTACCCCGTCCTTGTCGCGTTCCTCAGCGACAGGGCGGGGATTTTTAGTTCCACCGGCAGAAGCTACTCAAGCACGCTGTCGCAACCCTAGTGCTTCCCCGGTTTTGCATCCAAATCCGGCTGCACCTGCGTATACCCCGCAGGCACATCAAACAAGCTCTTATCCAGCGTATCGGCCGAATACGAAGTCACTTCAATCGTCATTTCCATCAACGATCCGGGCGTTGCCGCTGGAGCGCTACTAGCCGCGGTACTCGCGGGCTGTGACGTGTCGGCTGCTGGTTGGTCTTCGGTCTTCTTCTTTTTCTTGCCAAAACCGCCCAACCCAAAGTGCCCCGCAATCCCTTGAGCAATCGCGTCTTTCGCGCTCGTCGGCTCCTGTGTCTGCACCGGAGGCGGAGGTGGGGGAGCTTGCGCGGTCGGGGCAGTCTGCCCGTTTGCCGCCGCCGCCGCATTCCCGCCCAAACTCATGCTTACGGTCTGCAAAAGCGGAATGCCGTTGATCTTCGCGTTGTTCTTCTTCAGCTCAACCATGCTGACCTGCACGTTGCTATTGGCCATGCCGCCCATCACAGCGCCCGGCACCCAATCCATCTGCTTGGCCATCTTGATATAGAACTGCTTCAACTCGTCATAGCCCGGGACCGACGGCGCGATCCACGAATCCGTACTCATCACCGACGAAATCTGTTGCCCTTGCGCTTTCGGATCGTCGGTCTCCATCAGCATCTCAATCCGGATTTTCATTTCCTTCGTGTCCAGCCCCAAAATATTGCGCGTCGCTCCCGTCTCGGAGCTCTCGACCTTCGGCGTGATCTTCACATTCGATTTCGGATGCTGTCCGGCTTGCTTCGCCTGCTCTTCCTTCGCCCGCTCCTGCGCCGCCAGCATCTGCTGTTTCATCTGCTCAAATGTCAGGATCGTATAGGTCCTTGCTTTTGGGTCAATTTTGATAAAGCGCCGCCCGTCGAGATCAATCACCTCAATGTTGCCGTCGGCGTGTTCCTCCCGAAAGCGGTTGCCTTTCACAGCCTTGGTGCTGATTTGGGCGGCATTCGAATCCCGCGCCTGCTTGCTGAACACGCCCACAAACTTCATGGCTCCCATCACCGCCCCGCCGGTCATCTTGCTGCTTTCCGTGTACTTAAAATCCGCGCGGCTCGCCAGACTTCCACCCAGCACCATGGCCATCAGGAATGCACAGTTTCTTTTCGTTTGCATGTTTCTTCTCCGGAACACAAAGATTGTGTGGGGCGGGCGCCCTCGCCCGCCAGGCAAAGCTGTAACTCCTAAGTTCTAAGCCTTCACTCCCGCCAACTCGCGCGCTCCCGCAGTCTTCCGCGCATAAGTTTCCTGCACCGCCTTCACGCTCGAGCCAAACGCAACGCTGACGCCAGCCCTGCTCAAAACCTGCTCCAACCCCGCAGCACAAGCCACAACATCAAGGTAGTCGTAATATCCGAGATGCGCCACGCGGATCAGCTTGCCCTTCATCTCGCCCTGGCCGTTGGCCACGACCGCGCCAAACGTTTCGCGGAAATCTTTCACCAACACGCTCGAATCCACGCCCGCCGGTACAACAATCGCTGTGACCGCCGCCGCCGGACACGTCGGCGCAAACAACTGCAACCCCAGCGCCGTCGCCGCCACTCGCGTCAACTCCGCGCACATTTCCGCGCTGTCGATCAACGCCTTGCGCCCCGCAACCAAGTCCCCGCCACCCATCTGCCGAATATGTGTCAAAGCCGCGCCCATCCCGGCTACCAAGGTCGTCGCCGGAGTGTAAGCCGTCTCGCCCTTGGTCTGCGATTTCCGTTCTTTTCTTAGATCAAAGTAAAACCGCGGATTCTTCGCCGTCTCCATGCGCTGCCAAGCTTTTTCGCTCACCGCGCAATATGCCAGCCCCGGGGGAATCATCAAAGCCTTCTGCGATCCGCCAATAATAAAATCCACTCCCCAGCCATCGACTTCAAAATGCGTCGTGCCCAAACCTGTAATCGCGTCCACCACCAGCAGGCAATCGGCTTCAGCGCGCACCAGCTTGGCCACACCCTGCACATCGTGCCGCGCCCCGGTCGACGTTTCCGTCCCCTGCATGTAGACAACCTTCGCGCCGGCAATCTTCGCCTTCACGTCATCCAGCGAAAACGTCTCGCCATACGGCGCGCTCAAGACTTCCACGGCGCAACCATACGCTTTGGCCAGCCCTGTCCAGCGCTCGCCAAACTTCCCCGCCGTCAGCACCAGAACTTTGTCCCCAGGCGACGTCAAATTCGACACCGAAGCCTCCATCGCTCCAGTCCCCGAAGAAGCCAGAATCAGCACATCATGCTGCGTCCCAATAAACTCCTTCAGGTCCGACAAAGTCCGCGTCAGCAGCGCGCGAAAATCCGCCGTCCGGTGGTGCATGTCGTAAAACGCCATCGCCTGCTGAGCCGCGGGCAGCAAAGGTGTCGGTCCGGGAGTAAACAAACGCGTCTTGCGCAACATATGTATGAGTCCTCTCTGATGATGCCGCAAACTGAGTGTGAACCCTCTATTTTAGTCGATATCGCTCACTCCTATCGCCCAATTCCCATCCGTTTTTCGCATCGCAACGATTCATCCTTATAATGTGAAATATGAGCCTGACCGAGCAAATCCAGAAAGACATCGTCGATGCCATGAAGTCCGGCGCCAAAGACCGCCTCTCCACCCTGCGCATGGTCAAGTCCGCTCTGAAGAATCGCGAAATCGACAAAATGGCCCCGCTCGACGAAAAAGAATCGCAGCAGATCCTGCAAACGCTCATCAAACAGCGCAAGGATTCCGTCGAGCAGTTCCAAAAAGGTGGCCGCCAGGAAATGGCCGACAAAGAAGCTGCGGAAATTCTGTTGATCGAAACCTACCTGCCCAAAGCCGCCGGCGAAGAAGAAGTAGCCGCCGGAGTCCGCGCCGCCATCACCGAAATGGGCGCGCCCACCATGAAAGACATGGGCACCGTCATGAAAAACGCCATGGCGCGTTTCGACGCCGCAGGTTTGCGCGTGGACGGGAAATTAGTCAGCGAACTAGTAAAAAAGGAGCTTGCGGGGAAATAGTGGCCATAAGTGCTTGATATTGCACGAGTTTAATTGTTTATATAAAAAAATAGTTAATCAAAAATACAAATGTTGATTTAAACTCTAATTCAAGTATGCCGCGCGGCCGAAAAAGAACTAGAACTGGCGGTGAAGCGCCGAGCACCTTCGAAAAGACGTTGGCATTTGACGTCGCTATTCTTGAAATTCAGAAAAAGTATTTGCTCACCGGTCGCTCAAAACCATCGATGCGTGAACTGTTGATAGAAGGCATCGCATTACTCCTATCTCGCGAAGGACTTCCAGCGATGCCTAAACCTCAACCCGAAGTTGTTGCTACCGTCCTCGAAATGCCAAAGAAATCCGGATTCTGAAAATGCAGTCCGTGCCCACTCCAAGCCGCGACCCAGATC
>JAYTQD010000606.1:0-2846 GCA_043746935.1 Acidobacteriaceae bacterium
GTTGGCGTGGTCGTGGCCGTGGACGGCGAGATCATCTGGGCCGATATTTTCGCGAGCACGCAGTTGCTGGAGAAATATTGGCCCAAGCTAGTGCGCTCCTATGCCACGGAAGCGCTGGTCTCGCGAGCCAGCGACCGCGACGCCAACATCAAGCTGGCACAGGCATTCGTCGACCGGCTCGACGGCAACCACGAAACTGTGGAGCGCGAGCCCGGCCTCTACCGCCACACCGAGGTCAACGGCGAAGGATACAAGGTCTTCCTGCTGGCGTCGCTGCTGCCGAAAATGGGCTTTGACGTTCATATTGCAAAAATGGCGGAGTGATGCCGGATCGGCGGCGCGGGACGCTTATGGGGCATAATTGAGCTAACGCAACTCGGCAACTGGTCCCGACGTTTCGCGTTCAATCTTTCCACAAGGATGATCCTTTATGAAATCCAAGAATCTGGCGATTGCAATGATGGTCCTGGGCTTGTGCGCTGTAGCCTTCGCAGACAAAAAACCAAAAGCTCCCAAGGTAAAACCCGCTACCCACGAACATCAAAACTCCGCCGTCCACACAGAGAACAAGGCGGACGAACAACATGCGGCGGAGTTGAAGCGCGAAGAAATCGACTTACTCCACCAGGCGGAACAGAAGCATCAGCAGGCGAAGGCATTGATTCAGCAGGAGAAGGGGCTCCGCAATCAGGAAGTCTCGCAAGAACACGCTGAGAAAACGGATAAAAACAAGAAGGATCGGCATACGCTGCAAGGAGAGGTCAAGCAGGAAGGGAGTGAGCGATCTCAGCTCAACCACCAAGCCGACCAACTTGAAAAGGAACGCGAGGCTCTGACTCGCCAAGCCAACGAGAAAGCCGCCGAACGTAAGGCTATTGAAGCGCGGATTCGCGCCAACAGTGGGCACAAGAAGTAGAACAGAACTTGTGTGGCGCGGGCGCCCTCGCCCGCGTGGTCTTGGGGTCATGCAAGTGTTGACCTGGGCGGGACTGGCTCAAAGCCCAAGACTTCGCTCAAGCCAAGACTTCGCGGGCGGGGGCGCCCGCGCCACACGTTCCTCTTTCCACCACCCTTGCGACGACTTTGCTACACTGGCGGGTCGCATCATTCTCGCCGCCCAAGGACACGCACCTCATGGCTGACGACAAGTTTTATACCGCTCGAGTTACGAAGCGCACCGACTTTGCCCACGACCTCTGGTCCGTCCGCATGGATCCCGGCGGAGAATTCAAGTTCTCTCCCGGCCAGTACGGAACGCTGGGCGTCGAGCGCGGCGACGGGAAAAAAATTGAGCGTGCCTACTCCATCGTGTCGTCCCCGTATGAGTCCGAGTTGGAATTTTTCTTTGAGCTGGTTCCGGAGGGCGCGCTCACCCCGCGGCTCTACAAGTTGCAGGTGGGCGACACTTGCTCCATGCGCAAAGTGGCCAAGGGAAAATTCACGCTGGATGTAGAGAGCGGACACAAGAATCACTTACTCGTTGCCACTGTCACCGGCGGCGCGCCCTACATTAGTTACGTGCGCACCATGTACAAAGATTGGAAAGAGGGCAAGCTCACCGGAGATCACAAGCTGTTTATTCTTTTCGGGGCGAGCAAGTCGGTTGAGTTCGGCTACGAAAAAGAGCTGGCCAAATTTGCGGCGGAAGTTCCGTGGCTGAAATTTGTCCCGACCGTCAGCCGTCCGTGGGATGATCCGGAATGGAAGGGCGAAGTGGGCCGCGTCGATGAGCTCATCCGCAAGTACTCTGACATGTGGGGATTGGATGGAAGCACAACGACCGCCTATCTCTGCGGACATCCAGATATGATCGAGCACGGTAAAGGAATCTTGAAGCGCCGTGGCTTCGTCAAAGAAGGTATGCGCGAGGAAGTCTACTGGATTCCGCCGAAAGCCGGCGCTACGACTTAGTTTTCCGCTTCCGCGGGACCGAAGACCACCAGCACCACCAGTTCTTCTTCAATGGAATGGAAGCGGTGTTCCGTGCCGGCCTCCACAAAGATCACGGTTCCGCCGCCGACGAGGCGATCTTCCGGCGCTTGGTCGTCACGGGTGATCTTCATCCGCGCCCGACCGCTCACCACATAATAAATTTCGTCTTGATGATGGGGTGTCTGCTGGTCAACGCCATCTTTCGGAAGCACATAGAGCCCCGTGCTGAGCGCGGGCACGCGAAGAAACTCCAGGTAGCGCTTGCCGCTGGCGGCGCGCTCGACTTGCAATTCCGCGAGTTGGAAGAAGCGCTTCATGCTTGATCTTAACTATCCGAAAACGCCAGCGTAGATGATTTCCGTAAACTGAGCCACCAGCTCCGCCTCGGAAATTGTGCCATCCGCCCGGTGCCATTGGTAAATCCAGTTAATCATTCCCAGGAGGGCGAACGCCGCCGCTTTTGGAGTCACGCGACTTTTCGCGGCACGGGCGAGCTGCGCATCCGAGATCAGGCGCTCCACAAAATGCACGTACTCTTTCTTGCGCGCGTTGATGAGGCGACGGTATTCCGCCGGCAGCGGATGGTTTTCGTGCAGCATCACGGTAATCTCGCGATCCCGCGTTTGAAGGACCACGTGGATGTGCAGCCGGATGCAGGCGCGCAAGCGCTCCTCCGCGTCGGTGAGCAGGAGGACGGGTTTCTTGACCTGCTCCTCCGTGATCTCCATGGCATGTTCCATAATGTGGAACAAAATTTCGTCTTTGCTCTGAAAATGATGGTAGAGCGCGCCCTTGCTCAGGTTGAGAGCCGCAGCCAGGTCGTTCATGGAGGCGGCATCGTAGCCGCGCTCGCGGAAGAGCAGCGCGGCGGCGTGCAGAATGTCGTGACGAGAGTCAGTGGAAGGACGAGTCAT
>JAYTQD010000607.1:0-2836 GCA_043746935.1 Acidobacteriaceae bacterium
GCAGCCTGGTAGATCAAATTCTGGAGGGCGAGGAAATCACAATCACGCGGCGCGGAGAAGCCGTCGCGCGGCTCGTCCCTATCACTGATGTCCTCGACCGGCAGCAGGCGCGGGCGGCAGCAGTTCGTATCGCGAAACGATCCGGAAGTATTCGCCGCGGCGGGCTGGATACGGAAGCGCTCAGAACCGCTCGCGAGGAGCGGCGGTCGTGAGCCTGGTGCTGCACAGCTCAATCACTCTGGAATGGATTTACGCGGAGACGGCGACTCCGGCGCTGGCGCAAGCGATGGAGATGGTCGTCGCTCGCGGGGCGTGGGTGCCGGCGCACTGGCGGCTGGAGGTAGCTACTGTTCTGGAACACAATACCCGGCGCGGGCGGCACGACCACGTGTTCCGCGATGATACCTTGAAGGACCTGAGCTTTCTCCCGATCCGGGTTGATCCCGAAACGAATGGACGAGCCTGGGAGACAACGTTGCAGATCGCAGTGCGGCGGAGTATTTCGCTGTACGATACTGCATATTTGGAACTGGCGCAGCGGAGGGGCTTGCCGCTGGCGGTGGTGGATGCCAAGCTGCGACGGATCGCGAGGCATGAGGATGTGGCGGTGGTGGGGTAGAATTGTATAAGTATTGGAACGTTGCGTCTAGATTTTTGCGTTGAACTGCCCCACTCAAGCCAAAAGAAGGCTTGAATGGGGCACCCTCCGAAGTTTGCTACACGCCAAGTGCGGGCAAAGCTCCCACAATTTTCACCGTTTCCAGGCTGACCGTAATCACCTGTCCGATCAGGCGCACGATGTATTCTGGGTCGTCGTCGCGGTTCGGGTCGTTGGTGATGCCGCTGCGCTTATCGGTTGAGACCTGGTATTGATCGATCACCCACTCCAGCGCCGAGCGGTTGCCGAGGCGGTATTCGTAGGTTTTGGGCGGGATGCCGCTGAGAGTGAGGAATTGGTTGTAGATGAGCGAGGTCTTGTCCTTGCCCAGGCGCATTTTGGTGACGCGCCAGTCGAGCTTATGTCCTCTGGCTACTTTAGTAGACAAGGCAAATCGTCCGCCTTGCATTACTTTCTACTTCATCACGACACGGTAGAGTGGGCCTTCAGGCCCGCGTATAGCGGTCGAAAATGCCGGGGCTTTAGCCCCCGAGGTAACGATTTTGGATACCTATTTCATCACATCCGCGAGCTCTCAACGCAGACATGTGTTCCAAACTGACAAAATGGCCCATCTTTTCCTTGACGTCCTTTTTCGCTATCGCGACCAAAGGAAATATGAGCTACACGAATTCGTGCTGATGCGCGATCACTTCCATCTACTGCTCACTCCGAACGAATCCGTCAAGAAGGCCGTCCAGTTCATTAAAGGCGGTTTTTCCTATCGCGCTAAAAAAGAACTCAATTTCTGCGGCGAAATTTGGGCCCCTGGCTTTCATGATCGGCGCGTCCGGGACTGGGAAGAGTATTCCGAATTCCGGAAATATATTCACATGAATCCCATGCGGACGCACTTATGCGAGGTGCCAGAGCAGTATCCCTATAGCTCGGCGGGAAATGGCTTTGTTTTGGATGACTGCCAACGGTTTCTTTCGGAAGCGAGCAAGATCCTCCCCCTTACCTCGGGGGCTAAAGCCCCTTGATTTTTAGGTCTGTGTCACCGGGCTGAAGCCCGGTGCTACCGTGTTCGGGTGGTGGAAGTGAGAGCTGCCCAGAGACAGCCACGGTGTAATCCAGAGTGCCCCGCTGGTTTCCCCTCTTCGGTAGTAACATAGCGGGCATGACCGTGTGAAAGCCTCAGAAGGGACTCGACAAATTTGAAAGCGCCCTCGACGCCAGCGGAATCCCAGACCCTGCGCAATATGGTGAAAACAAATGCAAATGACAGTCAGCTTAAGCGACGCAGATCTTCTCGCCCGGTTGAAGAATTTCGAAGACCATTTCGTAGAGCGCAAGACCGCCGGCGACAAAAGAGATTGGGTGAAGACCGCGGTGGCATTTGCAAACTCTGCCCCGGACGGCTACCCCTGCGTGTTGTATATCGGAGTTAAGGATAGCGGCGAGATCGAAGTGCCACAGACCGATCTCGATAGTCTGCAGAAAACTTTCAATCAAGCGATTAAGAGCTGCTATCCACCCATCCCCTATCTCACGAAGATCGTGACCGATGGAGAGAGGCAGGCGCTGGCGATCCTAGTACTCGGTAGTGAGCTCCGTCCCCATTTTGCTGGTTTGGCATATGTGCGCAAGGGTTCAGAAATCCACAATGCTTCTGAGCAACAATTCGACGAGCTGATCGCAAAGAGAAACAGCAAAGCGGCTCGAATCCTCCAATGGAAGGGTAAGAACATCACTGTTTTTGTGCGGAGTGCCGATGCTGAAGTTCTCTGGTCGAATTCCACTACGCTCGTCGACTGTAACCAGTTCTATGTGACGGCTCAGCAATTCCTTCACGAACCTCCGAGCTCTTTTCCCCTAAGGAAGGTCTGAACAAGTTTGATTTGCAACCGTTCGTGTGCCGAGAGTAAGGTTGCCGGCGATTTGCGCTTCTCCAAAGGGGTAGAGGCCCTCGCCTGCGCCCTATTGCGGCGGTACGGCGGTTTTCGGGCACACTCCTCCCCCGTCACACCATCAGTTGCTTGCGGACCATGTACAAGTTCGCCAACGCGCAGGTCGCGAACAGCCGGTTCGCGTTCTTCGCGATCCCGCGATAGCGCACTTTCACAAACCCGAACTTTAACTTGATCACCCCAAACACGTGTTCCACTTTCGACCGCACCTTCGCCTTCGTCCGGTTCTTCGCCCGTTCCACTTCATCCACCCAATCCTTGTACCGAT
>JAYTQD010000608.1:0-2834 GCA_043746935.1 Acidobacteriaceae bacterium
CCCGTTGTCCGTCTGAGCTTGTAGACCCTTTGAAAGATAGGAAGCCTGGATGTCGCCTTTGCCGGCTGCGACCTTGACGGGTCCCATGATTCCGCTGAAACTTTGCCGCCCCTGTTCAACGTTCGACGTCACTTCTGTTCGATACGGCACATCAATTCTGTAGCGAATACGGATCCGGTCTTCTTGATAAGCCGGATTTGAAACATGTCGAAGTTTGAGGTGATTGCCATTTTGCTCAATCGCAAGCGCGGCCTTGAAAAAATTATCGTCGAATCGCACGCCGTCGGTAGCCTGTGCGGATGCGGTAATCGAGACCTGCCCATCGCGGCTATAGGAGACTGCAAGCTCTCCCGTGGGAAGTGCGATATCCAGCATCACCGGCTCCGAAGACGTCACGACGAAAATCTGATGAAAATCAGCGGACTGAGCTACCGCCGTACCGCATACGACCAAGACCAGCGCGAGCCCCATGTCCCATTGGAATGCAGACAATCCCGGTTTTTGAAGAATCGTAGCCATAGATGGTTCCAGATCCAGACCGCCTCCTGCCGGAGCAAGAGGCGGCCCAGTAGTTACAGAGAACGGAGGAAATCCAGAATCGCCTGCTTATCGGCAGCCGAGAGCTGATTGAATTTGCGGACCACGCCATTGGCTTCGGACGCGGGATACTGCGCCGTTGCCGGAGAAGCGTGGAAGCGGATCGCCTCCATCAAATCCGCAGTCCTTCCGTCGTGGAGAAAGAAGATGCGCTGACCGACTCCCCAAAGAGGCGTGGAACGGAACTCGTCCGGACCCGCCTGGCCTTGCACGATATCGTCCGCGAGTTTGGCTCCCATGTGGTGCACCATCACATCGGAGAACAAGTTCACCGGGCGATTTTGCAACACGGGACTATTCATCACGGGCGCGGTCTGCATTTGAGCTGTATGGCACAAAGCGCAACCGACACTGGCGAAAAGAGTCCGGCCTCGCTGCGCGCTCGCGCTTGGATTTGGCTCGGGTGCTGGCCCATCCGTAAAGCGCATCAACATTGCGAATTGCAGCCAATCCGGCAAAATATGCAGCGGATTGTCGAATGCCTGATTGTTGTGTTCGTCGGCGTCCGTGCGAATCACATCATTCGGCTCCGGCTTATTTGGACCCTGGCATCCGGCGTCCTCTTCCGTCGCCGTAGGGAACGCTTCGTTGGTGATGCCCATCTCCACGTTGTAAGCCTCACCCGCGAAAATGGTGATGGACTTGTTCTGCGCCTTCCAGCCAAAGCGGGTAATGGTGCCATCGTTGCCGCTGCGGTTGGGACGCCCGCCAATGCCGAGTTCGGCACGCAACTCCGCCGTCGAATCATGTTGCGCCAGAATCTCGTGATCCTGAATGGACTCGATCAAGCCCAATCCCAGCATCGGCAATGGAATGCGAAAGGCCAGATTGCCTGCCTTGAACTGGCTCGCGAAATCCGGCTGCTCCAGAGCACAGTCGGGAATCGTGGGATCGTTCGTGCTCCCGCGCACCGTCCAGAGCTGATGCACGCCGCCATCGCGGGTGCCGTCGGCATGGTATTTGAAGCGAACTTCGCGGATGGGGCCGTATTGGTGCTCAAAAGCGGGAACTTTGTTCTGCCTCCCAAAGCGTTTCGGAACCAGACGAAACTGCGGATTCTCCGCTGGCTGTGCAATAGGATCGCCGGGATTCGGGACAATGTACCCGCCGGAGCCGCCCAACACAGGCTGGGCGTGGCAGACAAAACACTGATCGGCATTATGCCGTGCGCCTAAGCCGTTGGAGTTGGTGTGAACTTGTGGAAACTGAGGATCGAGTTCTCCAGGGACCGGTGAGCCGTCTGTAACGTCGGCACAATCGTCGCATGTAGATTCCAGTTGTCCTGCACGCAAAATTCCTTCCAAAAACGACGCGAGTTCGTTGGGGTTTACCGGAGCGCCAGTCGTTGGATTCGGGCTCATGAGCGGTGGGTGCGGAATCGGGATTCCCTGCTGCTGCAGCCCGCCGCCAGTATTTTGGATCCCACCTCGAACGCCGGGATCTTTTTGCGCCAGCGTCCAGGACGATAGCAAGAGTAGGCTTACCGTGAATGCCAAGCTTTGTGTCACTCTTCGAGTTGTTGTCATACCATCTCCGTGTTTTCGGTTCTGAGCGCGGAGGGGGCAGCCGCGCGACGATCTCTACTTTCCAGGATTTACCGATCTTGGTCAAAGGATCTAGCGCCAGACTACTTCTGACCAGCTAACCTGTTGTATTTAAACAACTTAATATCTAGCCTGAACTCGCGTCTCATGTTAAGATAATGCCGAACGGTGGACTTAAGCCCAATGGACGCCTCGACACCAAGAAAAAAACGCGCGCGTTTCGGCCTTTACGAAGCGGACCTGCTGCAGCGAGTCCTGACCAAGAGTGGCCTCCGCGTCCGCCTCCAAGATCAACCTTTTCAGGTGCTGGCACTCCTCCTGGAGCACCCCGGCGAAATCGTCACTCGCGACGAGATCCGCCTGAGTCTCTGGTCCTCGGACACCTACGTCGAATTCGACGACGGTCTGAACACCGCCATGAAAAAGCTGCGCACAGCACTGGGCGACGCAGCGGATAATCCACGCTTTATTGAGACCATTCCCCGTCGCGGTTACCGCTTTGTTGCGCCGGTATCGTTTCCAACTCTTGTGGAGGCGATACAGCAGTCAGATTCTGTTCAAGCGGGCGGCGAGGCTTCGGCGGTTACACTCCCCTCAGAGAATGCATCGCTGGGTGCGACCCGAGTTCCCAATCCACCGGTGGCACGTCCGACTGCGACCGTGGTTTGGGCTAGCATTCTGTTTGTGGCATTG
>JAYTQD010000609.1:0-2829 GCA_043746935.1 Acidobacteriaceae bacterium
GCATCCGCGGCCATCTCCGGCTTGCCGAAGGGGCCTTTGCGAGCGCTATCCGCTGCGAACGGAGAGATGGAACGTGGAGGCTCAGGGGCGCGGCGTAAGGGCGGCGGGGGTGAGATGGCTGAGGGAGTCGCCGACTGTCCCGCGGCAGGGCGAAGCGCGGCGGGTCCGCCCGCGGGTAAAGCTCGACTCAGCAATTGCTCCAGCGGCAGCAGCCGCTGTGCGTGCGCCATCTTGACCAGCCCAAGTTCCAGATGGAAGCGCTGCTCCTGTTTGTAACCCAAATCGCTATGCGTTCGCAGCATGATCTGCAAATGCCGCGTCAAATCCTCTTCGCTAAAAAGCTCAGCGATTCCCGCCGCGCGCGCCCGTTCGTCGCTGGAAACCTGTAACAACTCCGAGTCCGCGCCGGCTACCTTTGCCATCAAAGCATTACGCAAAAACCGCACCACCTCGCGCGCAAAATGCACGGGGCTGTGAC
This sequence comes from Acidobacteriaceae bacterium, assembly GCA_043746935.1. GTDB lineage: Bacteria > Acidobacteriota > Terriglobia > Terriglobales > Acidobacteriaceae > JANXUC01. The sequence goes on from JAYTQD010000609.1 coordinate 479, forward strand.
CCTCGGTCATGAGACGGTCCACCAGCTGCAAGACGGCGCGCGTATCGCTCTCGGCCACGGCCCGCATAATCTGCTCGACCGTTCCCGAAGGCGCCGCGCCCACCAGTTGCCGCACCGTATCCGCCGTCAGTATACCTTCGCTACTGGCAATAGCCTGATCCAAAATCGAAAGCGCATCACGAACCGACCCATCGCCTGCCTCGGCCAGCAAGGCCAGCGCGTCTTCATCGGCGGTAATCTTCTCGCGTTGCGCTAAATCGCGCAGTTGCCCCAAAATCTGCTCGAACTTCACCGCATGAAAGCTGAAGTGCTGGCACCGCGAACGAATCGTCTGCGGAATATCCTCCGGCTGCGTCGTCGCCATCATGAACGCAATGTGCGCTGGCGGCTCTTCCAAAGTCTTGAGCAGGGCATTGAAGGCCGCATCGGTAATTTGGTGGGCTTCGTCGAGAATGTAAATCTTGTAGCGATCCCGCGCTGGACGATACCGCGCGCCCTCGCGCAACTCGCGGATTTCATCAATGCCGCGGTTAGTGGCGGCGTCGATTTCAATCACGTCCACCGAATTGCCCGCGCGAATCTCTGTGCATGACTCGCACACGCCGCAAGGCTCGGTCACTGGTTTATCGGAAGACCGGCAGTTCAAAGCCATGGCCAGGATGCGCGCAATCGTCGTCTTGCCAATCCCGCGATGACCACTGAAGATGTACCCGTGTGCCAGCCGCTCCTGCGCCAGAGCGTTTTTGAGCGTGCGGGTGACGTGGTCTTGTCCGATGACCTCGGAAAACCGCTGCGGACGATACTTACGGGCTAGAACTTGATAGCTCATGCAAACTTCCGATTATACGTGACGACGACGCAGGCGGAATCGCCGCGACCATGCTAAATTGCGGTCGTATGAGGAAGACTCCAAAGCGGGTAGGGTCACGTGGGGACGGCCGCCCTCGGCCGTCCAAGCGGAGCCAAGATCCGCAGGCATCCGCCGCAGGAATGCAGCACAAGATCTTGAAAACAATCGCAAAAATTCCCCACGGAAAGGTCAGCACCTACGGCGCAGTTGCCGCCGCAGCAGGCTTTCCAGGCCGAGCACGCCTTGTAGCCAGAGCACTCCACGAGTCGCACGGCGTCCCGTGGCAACGCGTTTTGGGCTCTGGAGGAGCAATTAAGCTGCAAGGAGAGCACGCGTTTGAACAACGCTTCCGCCTGCAAAGTGAAGGCGTAGCATTTCGAGGGAAGAAGGTAGACATGAAGCAACACGAACACCGCTGGAAAATACCACGAATCATGTAGGCCCAGGCACCCCGCCTGGGCAGGGCGAGCAAAGCTCTCGCCTACGGCTTAAGCCCACGCGGGCGAGGGCGCCCGCGCCACACAAACTATGTCTTAAACCTCTCGTCGATCTCCACCTGATACCCCTTCACCAGCTTGTTCGTCTCGCTAGCCATACCGACGACGGCCATTAATTCCTTCAATTGCGCATCGGTCAAACCCTTGTTGCGGGCCGATGCCGTATGCGAGGCAATGCAGTATTCGCACTGGCTAGTCACGCTGACGGCCACGTAGATCATCTCTTTCGTCACAGCATCCAGCGCCCCAGGCGACATGACCTGCTTGATGGATTCCCAAGTCCGCTTCAGCGTCGCTGGATCGTGCGCAATTGCTTTCCAGAAATTTGTTACGTAGTCCGACTTTCGCGTCGCCATGATGTCGTCATAGACGGCGCGAACTTCGGGGCTTGCTTGTTCGTACTCGATCAATCCAAAAATGGCCATTTATATTCCATTCAACTAAAATTTTGTCATTCCGTGCGTAGCGAGGAATCTGCTACTACCGTGCGAAAAAGCAGGTCCCTCCACTTCGCAGTTGCTTCGCTTTGCGAAGCAACTGCTGCGGTCGGGATGACAATTATTAAGTTAGATCTGAGGCACTTCTCCCGCCAAGAACTTTCCCAACTGCGCCGCCGGACAGCGGAGTCCTACATAAAACGTCCCAAACAACGCATACACCGCGCTCACTTCGTCAAAGCGCATTTCATAAATCAGCTTCTTAAACGAAACCGGATCCTCCGCCCACAGCGTGACGCCCCACTCCCAATCGTCCAGGCCAATTGATCCGGAAATAATCTGCTTCACCTCGCCGGCATAGCGGCGGCCGATCATCCCATGTTCGCCCATCTGTCGCGCTCGTTCTTCAAATGGAACTTTATACCAGTTCTTGTCCTCACCCCGCCGCCGGTCCATTGGGTAAAAGCAAACGTAGCGGTGCGGCGGAATCTCAGGGAAGAGCCGTGGCCTCATGGCCTCGCGCTGCCGGTCCATATTTTCCTGAATCCCGGCGATCCACTCCGGCGT
>JAYTQD010000610.1:0-2826 GCA_043746935.1 Acidobacteriaceae bacterium
ACCGCTCTCGATGTCGTCATAGCGGTTGTCGAGCATTTCCCGGGTTTGCGCGAGGGTTAGCAAGTATCTGGCGACTACGTCCTCAATGAGGTCGTCGGGGGCGCGGCCAGTCTGGGCGGCCAGTTCCTGTAGGCGGGACTCGGTTTCCGGCTTGAAATGAACTTCCATAAGCAAAGTTTAGAACCGGCAGTAGGTTGTGTCAAAGAGATTGCCCCTCCGCTACCAAAATGCATCGCCATGCCATTTTTCTTCATCCAAACATTGACAGTAACTCACTCATGTCTTATTATGTAGATGCCACCAATGTATAAAAATTGCAGTTAAAGCATTGTTTTTAAAGCACTTATAAGAAATTCTAAGGAGTCATAAAATGGCTAAAATCATCGGAATCGACCTCGGTACCACCAATTCGGTAGTTGCGGTTATGGAGGGTGGCGAGCCCAAAGTTATCGCCAACGAAGAAGGCGGCCGCACCACGCCCTCCATCGTCGGCTTCACCAAGACAGGGGAACGCCCGGTTGGTCTGGTCGCCAAACGGCAGGCCATTACCAACCCGGAAAGCACCATTTTCTCCGTCAAGCGCTTCATGGGACGCCGCTTCGAGGAAGTCAACGAAGAAATGAAGATGGTGCCCTATAGAGTCGTCCGCCAGGGCGATAACGTCGCCATCGTGGCCCAGGACAAGACCTACACGCCGCAGGAAGTTTCCGCGCTCATTTTGCAGAAGCTGAAGAAGGCGGCGGAAGACTATCTCGGCGAAAAAGTCACCGAGGCGGTCATCACTGTGCCGGCGTACTTTAACGACGCGCAGCGCCAGGCTACTAAGGACGCTGGCAAAATTGCCGGCCTCGACGTCAAGCGCATCATCAACGAGCCTACCGCTGCGGCCCTTGCCTATGGCCTCGACAAAGGCAAGGACGAAATGATTGCCGTCTATGACTTCGGCGGCGGCACCTTCGACGTTTCGATTTTGGAAGTCGGCGAAGGCGTCATCGAGGTTAAGGCCACCAATGGCGACACCCACCTCGGCGGCGACAACATCGACCAGCGCATTGTCGAGTGGCTCATCGACGAATTCCGCAAGGACGAAGGCCTGGACCTGCGCGGCAAGGGCAACGAAATGGCGCTGCAACGTCTGCGTGACGCAGCCGAGCGCGCCAAGATCGAACTTTCCACAACCATGGAAACCGAAATCAATCTGCCCTTCGTCACCGCCGACGCCACCGGCCCCAAGCACCTGGTCAAGAAACTGACTCGCGCCAAGCTCGAGACCATGATTGAAGACCTGCTCCAGCGCTCCATCGCTCCCTGCAAGCAGTGCTTGAAAGACGCCGGCGTCACCGCCGACAAAATTCAGGAAGTTGTCCTCGTTGGCGGCCAGACGCGTATGCCGCGTATCCAAGCTTTGGTCAAGGAACTCTTCGGCCGCGATCCCCACAAGGGCGTCAATCCGGACGAAGTCGTTGCGGTCGGTGCGGCAATTCAGGGCGGCGTGCTCCAGGGCGACGTCAAAGATCTGCTTCTGCTCGACGTAAATCCGCTTACGCTATCAATCGAAACTTTGGGTGGAGTTTCCACGGCGATGATTCCGCGCAACACCACCATCCCAACGCGCAAAACGGAAACCTTCTCCACCGCCGCCGATAGCCAGACGACGGTTGAGGTCCATGTTCTGCAAGGAGAACGCCCGCTGGCGGCGCAAAACCGCACCTTGGGCAAGTTCTCTCTGACAGGATTGCCCATGGCTCCGCGCGGCGTGCCGCAAATCCAGGTCACTTTCGACATCGACGCTAACGGCATTCTCAACGTCACCGCCAAAGACAACGCCACAGGCAAGGACCAGAAGATCACCATCACCTCTTCTTCCGGCCTGAGCAAGGAAGAAATCGAGCGCATGGCCAAGGACGCCGACGCCCATGCCGCCGAGGACAAGTCGAAGCGTGAGGAAATCGAAGCCAAGAACCAGCTCGACTCCATGGTCTACGGCGTCGAGAAGATGCTGCGCGAGCACGGCGACAAAATTTCCGGCTCCGAGCGCGGCGATGTCGAGAACGCGGTAGCCGACGCCAAGAAGGCTCTGGAAAGCGCAGACAAGGCCGCAATGGACAAAGCCCGCGAAGGCCTAACCACAGCCTCGCACAAACTGGCCGAGCAAATGTACAAGGCCAGCCAACCCGGCGCGGGAGCCGCAGCGCCCGACGCGACCACCAACGGCCACGCGCCCGAGGGCGAAGCCAAGAAGAAAGACGAAGGCGTCATCGACGCCGAGTACGTCGATGTGGATGATAAGAAGTAAGTCAGGCGCGACTTCCCATGTCATGCGGGAGGAGATGAAATGAGTAAGCAGTACCAAGTATGGGGCAGGAAGCTTTCCGAAGCGACCACCAAAGTTCTCAAGGGTGAAATTGTTATGCGTGGCGATGCTGTGCTTTATGAGCAGCGCCTAAGAGATGATGGGTATATAGACACCGACATTAGGGAAGGTGCAAAGAGCAGCAGTCCTGGCAAGCCCCGCCGAAGCATGCGACGTCGATAAGGTGCTTGCGGGTACAAAATACATTAAAGAAGTGTCATCCTGAGCGGAGCATTTCCATCCGCTTTGCGGATGGAAATGCGGAGTCGAAGGACCCCAACAATGCTGGCAACAGAATGATACTCGCCAGCTTTCTCACGAGGATCTGTCTCGCACGGTGTTGGCACACGTGCAACGGCCTGGAAATCATCGAGCAAGTGGCTGACGGAAAATTGGTGGGAAACGCCTGGAGCGGACCGGGGGAAGCTGCACCGCAAGAAAACTTGAAAGAGTAGTAATGTCAAGGCAAGTGT
>JAYTQD010000611.1:0-2822 GCA_043746935.1 Acidobacteriaceae bacterium
GAGCGGTTGTTCTAACCATCCGGGTTAAACCGTCTCTTATGAGATAATTACGGTGATTCTTTTGATGCTGAGGCGGTTCTTCGTGCAGCTATTGCGTCGTGCGTTTGCTCTTATCTTCCTCGTTTGTTTCGGTTGTGCCGCACAGTCGGCGCCGCCGGAACTGGCTGCCAACCTGGAGCGCCACGTCCGCGCTTATTATCAGGTTCCGCCGCAAGTACAAATCCAGGTTTCAGCACTCAAGGCCAGTGATTTTCCGAACTACGATGCTGTCACTGTTGTTTTCCTTCAGGGCGAGACAAAGAAGAACTACGACTTCCTGGTCTCGAAAGACGCTAAAACTCTCATTCGCCTCACGAAATTGGACCTGTCAAAGGATCCCTACGCCGACACCATCAGCAAGATGGACCTCAAAGGCCGGCCCACCCGCGGCAATCCTGCCGCAAAAGTCGTGGCCGTAAATTACGACGACTTCCAATGCCCGTATTGCTCCATGCTGCACCGCACTTTGTTCCCGCAGATGTTGACCGAATACGGAGACCGGGTTTTATTCGTTTACAAAGACTTTCCTCTGGAAGAGATTCACCCCTGGTCGAAGCACGCGTCCATTGACGCCAACTGTCTGTTCGCGCAGAAGAACGACGCTTACTGGGGTTTCGCGGACTATATCCACGCCAACCAGCACGTGGTTGGCGCGGAAAAAGGACAAGACGCTCAATTTGCCAGACTCGACCAAATCGCGCAGCAGCAGGGCGAGAAGGAACATCTGGATTCCGCCAAATTACAGGCGTGCATCAAGGCTCAGAATGACGATGCCATCAAAGTTTCCATGAAAGAAGCTGGCAATTTGGGCATCGAGTCGACCCCCACGTTGTATGTGAATGGGATGAAGTTAGATGGAGCGGTGCCGGTGGAGCAGCTTCGGGCAATTTTTGACCGCGCCCTGAAAGATGCCGGAGTCCCGCCGCCCGTACACGCAGCTACGCCAGTTCCTGCCGCTCGAACACCAGCGGGTCCGTCTGCCAAATGACTCTCCGTATGGAAACCCGTCCACGTAATACCGCTCAGGAGGAATCCTTGCCCGTATCCCGATCCGTCGCCCCCCAACGCATAGTGTTCATCGCGATGCTGGCATTCGCAGCGGTTACATTCTTGACCTCCTGCAATTCCCACGGGGCCGATGTGATGGCCAAGGTCAACGGCCACAATATTCTCAAGTCCGATGTCGAGAAATATTTCCAAAACTCGATCGCCAGCACGGAACAACAGCCCGTAGGCGAACAGGCAGCCAGCCTGCGTTTGAGCATTCTTCGTGAATTGATCGACAACGAGATCATCATGCGGCGCGCCGAAAAGTTAGGCCTCCTCGCCACCGACGAAGAAGTCGATCGCAAACTCAACGAAGTCAAGTCTCCCTATACTCAGGAACAATTCGACCAGCGTCTAAAAGACAAAAAAATTACGCTCGACGATTTCAAGCGCGATATCCGGCGTTCGCTCACCGTCGAAAAAGTCATCAACAAAGAAATCACGTCCAAAGTCAGCGTTACGGATCAGGACATCACCAACTACTACAAGGCTCATAAGGCGGAGTTCAATCTGGTGGAAGCGCAATACCATCTAGCGCAGATCCTGGTTACAGGCCAGCCGAATCCGCAAATCCGCAATCTGAAAAACGACAAAGCCCAGAACGATGCCGAGGCGAAGAAAAAAGTTCAAATGCTTTCCAATCGGCTCGACAGCGGAGAGGACTTCGCATCCCTGGCCATGAACTACTCCGAGGATCCGGAAACGGCGGGCAACGGCGGCGACTTGGGCTTTACTCCAGAGTCCGCGCTAAAAAATACCGACCCCACCACCCGCGATCTCGTGATGAAGCTCAAGGTGGGCCAAAGCAGCCCGGTGATTACGGTCAGCAATCCCCAGAGCAAGCAGGTCTTTGGCTACCGTTTTGTGAAGCTGCTGGCCAAGGAACCCGCTGGACAACGCGACTTGAACGATCCGCGCGTGCAGCAGGCCATCCGCGAGCAACTGCGCGACCGCCGCGAACAACTGCTCAAAGCCGCTTACTACGAGGTTCTGCGCGATCAGGCCAAGGTGGAAAATTACTACGCGCAACAAGTCACGGACAACGCGGGTAACAGCACGCCGTAGCAGCTACTCAATTATCAACAGTACATCGCCAGCGTTGACGTTCGCGCCTTCCTTGACCACAACTTTTTGCACAATTCCTTGCTTGGGCGACTTCAGCTCGTTCTGCATTTTCATTGCTTCCACGACGACTACGCCCTGACCGGCCTGCACTTCCATAGCTTCCTTCACCAGTACGCGCACGACTTTCCCCGGCATGGGCGCAACTATTTTCTTCGTGCCTTCCACCCCTCCGGCGGCCGCGCGACGGCTATGTAGCGACCGCGGATCGCGCAATTCGGTCCGGTATCGCGCTCTGCCAATCCATAGATGCACCTCGGAAGCCGTCAGCTCCCGCTTCACCTCGTAGGAAACCCCTTCGATGATGAGCGAAAGCACGTTGTGCCGTATCAGGACGGGGTCCATCTGTACGAGGCGGCCATCCAGGCTGCAATGCCACTGGCCGTCCTTGCGCGCCAGCTCCAGGCGGTAGTGCCGTTCGTCGATAGTAACGTCGTAGTTCATATGCAGATCTCAGTTCCTCAGCGCAGACCGTCCCGCAAGGCTGCCCTCTTCCAATTCGACGATCTCTCGGATAACGATCTTTGGGACGTTGGCCCTGTCGAGATAGTTCCATTTAGAGAAGGTACGCCAGCTTGCGCCTCCGCCGGGTCCAGCGCCGCAAATAGTCCCGC
>JAYTQD010000612.1:0-2822 GCA_043746935.1 Acidobacteriaceae bacterium
CGGACGCGATGGTTACTGGGTTGTGCCGCTTGTGCCGACGAAGTAACGCGCCGGACAGCCAATTCTGCGGTGGGTGCGGTGTCCCCCTGGATCTTGCTGGGTTCCAAGCCGCAAATCCTGCCGCCAACGGACATCAATACCATCACCACTATCACCATCACTTTCTCTCCGGCGGCGTGGAGGGTGGGTTGCAGTCGCTGCTGGGCGGCGGCGGTGGCGCTCGACGCGATCCGGCCCGGCCTTCCGCGTCAACTCCGGCGATGTCACGGGCCGAATCTGGCATTCGCAAGCTCACGCAAGATTGGGCGCTGGCCTGCAATACCAAGCACCTGGAAGACCTCATTGATCTCTACAACACGGACGCCATCGTGCTGCGGTCGAACTATCCGCCCGTGCGCGGAACTTCCGCCATTCGCGAGTTTTTTGTTCACATGCTGGAAGGCGGGCTGGGGGATGTGGAACTGGAATCCATGCGCGTGCAGGTAGGCGCGGAGCTGGCCTTCGAGGTTGGCCGCTGCAAGATGCTGGTTCCCACCGCGATGGGCAAGCGTCGCGAGGAACGCGGCAAGTACGTGATGATTTACGGTCGCCAGCTCTCGGGAGAGTGGAAGGCTGTGGTGGATAGCTGGTCCAGCGACCTGAGTCTGAACGCAGGCACAGAAACGGATCCGGCGCGTCCCGCTGGTCCTGTGCCGCCGGGGATGAAAGTGCCGCGGCGGAGCGCGTAAGAGCGGCTGTCGGTTGTCTGGGGTATTGTTTCATTTTAGCAAATTTTTCTACGTTGTCATCCTGAGCGTAGCGAAGGATCCCCGGAATGCTGGCAGCGAAATTGTGCTCGCAAGATTTCTTGCTGGGACGCCGCGCGGTGAGAAAGTTGGAGAGGGTGTGGTGGGGTTGAAAGTGTAGGGATTCCTTCGGCAAGCTCAGGGCAGGCTCTTCGCTGCGCTCAGGATGACAATCGTTGTTTATTTCTATGTTGAGAACAAAATTCAAGAAAGAAATCGTCGCGGAGTTCCTGCCGCCTGTGCGGGCTGGCAAGAAGCAGAAGGTCATTATCCTGTGCGATGGGATGCCCTCCATTCCGAGCAAGCAGGCGTTGGCGGCGTTTCTTGCGGGAAAAGGCTATTGGGTGTTTTATCCGCGCTATCGCGGGGCGTGGGAGAGTAGTGGGGAATTTCTGGCGAAGTCGCCGCATGTGGATATTCTCGACGTGATTGATGAGTTGCCGAAGGGCGTGCGTGAGGTTACGTTTGGGCGGCGATTCGAGCTCTCCCCGGATGAAATCTTTGTGATTGGCGGCAGCTTTGGTGGGGCAGCGGCGATTCTGGCATCGCTGGATGAGCGGGTTAAGAAGGTGATTGCCAATTGCCCGGTGGTGGATTGGTCGATTCTGGCGAAATCAGAGAGGGCGGAGACGTCGAATCCGAATTACGCGGCTTATATTCGGGAGGCGTTTGGGAATGCTTACCGGCTATCGGATCGGAATTGGAACAAGCTGAGGGGTGGTAAGTTCTATAACCCGTCGCACCATGTAGAGGAGATTACGGCTTCCAAGGTGATGATGTTTCATGCCAAGGATGATCCGTATGTGCCGTATCAGTCCGTGGAGCGGTTTGCGAAGCGGACGGGCGTGGCGTTGAAGTCGTTCCGGCGGGGTGGGCATTTGAGTACGGAGCGGACGGTGCAGAAGCATTGGGGAGTGATTTCGAAATTCTTTCAATAGAACCAGACCTGTTGCGAAAACGTTATTCCTGGGACTCTAGAGGCCGTGTGCACGGTCAAGAGCCATAGCAGGTCCCCTTCGGCAAGCTCAGGGCAGGCTCTCCACTCCGCAGTTGGTTCGCGGTGCGAACCAACTGCTCCGGTCGGGATGACAAGTTCTGAGTGAATGACAAGTTCTGGGTGACGTTTTTGTCGGGCACAGGAAAGCCCCGCGCCTTCGACTTCGCTCAAGCCCCGCCCCTTCGGCTGCGCTCAAGGCAGGCTCTGTCGCAAGAGAAAAAGCGCGACAAGGACGGGGCACCCGAGCGAGGAGTTGAGTTAGGCGTGCAGACTGAGTGCGCTGCTGCTCGAAGCGGGGCTGCTGGCGCCGGAGTTGAACAGATTCACGATCACCTCGCTCTTACTGCCGCCGGGTTGGTTGAAGTCGATGGTGATTTGTTTGCCGCTTCGGTTGCCTTTGAGCGGGGCTAAATCAATGGCGAGCTTTCCGCCTTCGCTGCCGCCGAAGTTGATTTGGATTTCCTCGGGAGTACCGGAACCGGAGTTGCCTCCCGAACCAATGTTGATCACGACTTCCGGCGTAGGGCCGCCATTGTTGCCGCCTCCGCCTAGATTGATGATGACCTCGGGGACGGGTCCGGGTGCTGGCGCGGGGACAGGAGGTTCTTTTGGTGGTGACAAAGGCCTCTCAAAGGTAGCGGCCAAATCCGCGAATGCTTTTTGTGCTCCTGCCAGATCTCCCGCCTTGAGCGCGATTCCAATCGCGTCGAAAGCCTGGGCACGGTCGGCTCTTTGGAATACCGCTGCATCACGATTGGGTCCAGCTTTTCCGAGAGCAACTAACGTGTCATAGGCCTGCTGAGCGGTGTTGATGTCGCCAGAGTGGAGCGCCGTTCCCAGTTGGGCGATGTCGGTTTTGCGAGCGCTTCGGAAATCTTGGAGTTGCTGGTAAATCGATTCGGTGTCCGCGACGCCGCTTGTGTCTTGCGATCCGCCAATGTTCACAATGACGGCGGGAGAGGATTGCTGTCCGGTAGAGGCAGCGTGTGGGTACGCAAAAGTACTTTGCAACGCGGCAAACGCTACCTGCGCGCCCGCCA
>JAYTQD010000613.1:0-2815 GCA_043746935.1 Acidobacteriaceae bacterium
CTATCGCATCCTGGATCAGTCGACGGGCGAAATTGTGGAAACAGCCAAGCGCACCGGGGCGCAGATTGCGGGACCGATTCCGCTGCCCACGGTGAAGAACAAGTATTGCGTGCTGCGCTCCCCGCACGTGGACAAGAAGTCCCGGGAAGCGTTTGAGATTCGTACCCACAAGCGTCTGCTCGACATTCTGGAGCCGACGCAGCAGACGGTGGACGCGCTGATGAAGCTCGATCTGCCGGCGGGCGTGGACGTGGAAATCAAGGCGTTTGGCAAAGAGCACAAGTAAGGCGAGAAGTTTGGCAGAGCAGTAGAGGAAGCGGAGACATTCGGAAATGGCTAGCACAGTCGCTGGAATTTTAGGCAAGAAGGTCGGCATGACGCAGTTGTTCGATGACAAGGGCGACGTTCGCCCGGTCACCGTCCTGAAGGCTGGTCCCTGCGTGGTGACGCAGCGCAAGACCGCCAAGCGCGATGGTTACGATGCGGCGCAGATTGGTCTGGTCGAGTTTGTGAAGGAAAAGAAGCTGAACAAGGCCACGCTAGGCCACCTGAAAAAGAATGACCTGCCGCCGGTGCGCATACTGCGCGAAGTGCCCATTGTGATTGAAGGCGTGGGCGGCAAGGCTGGCACGGAAGAAGAAGGCGGCGAAGGCCAGGTCAAGGCGGGCGACCGCGTGCTGGTTGAGATTTTTGAAGGGGAAAAATTTGTCGACATCATCGGCACCAGCAAGGGCCGTGGTTTCGCGGGCGTGGTCAAACGCCACAAGTTTGCTGGCGGTCCGAAGTCGCACGGGTCGATGTTCCAAGTCACCGGTTCGATCGGTTCCTCGGCATTCCCCTCGCGCGTGTTCAAAGGTATGCGTATGTCGGGACACATGGGCACGGACCGCGTAACCGTCCGCAACCTGCGAATTCTCGGCGTCGACAAGGAAGAAAATCTTCTTGTCATTGAGGGTGCGGTTCCTGGAGCGCAGGACGGGTATGTGTTGATTTTAAAGGCCAAGCGTCCACCCCGAGAGCGGCGTGGATTTGCGGGAACGACCACGGTCGATCCGTTGAAGGCAGCCAAGCGCGCGGCGAAAAAAGGTTAATTTAGAACCAGCGGTATACGGAAAGCATATGGCAACGATTGACGTAATCAATTTGACGGGCAAGAAGGTCGGCAGCATGACGCTGTCGGACGACGTGTTCGGAGCGGTGAACGAAGACCTGCTCTGGGAAGCGATCCGGCACTACCGCGCCGGAAAGCGCGCGGGCACTCACGCCACCAAGAACAAGAAGCTGGTTTCGGGCGCGGGTAAAAAGCTTTGGAAGCAAAAGGGTACGGGCCGGGCGCGCGTCGGGTCGATCCGTTCGCCTCTATGGCGGCATGGCGGCACGGTACACGGGCCGCAACCCCGCTCCTATGACTACGATTTTCCGCGCAAGAAATTGCTGGGAGCGTTGCGTTCAGCTCTGGCGGCGAAGTTTGCCGACGGCAAGCTTTTCGTGGTCTCGGACTTCGATCTGAAGGACGCGAAGACCAAGCAGTTCCGCAAGACGCTGGACGGATTGAAGATCGAGAAAACGGTGCTGTTGGTCGAGGGCGCGGAGAACAAGAATCTCGAACTCAGTTCGCGCAATTTGAAAGGCGTCGAGCTGATACGCGGCAACCAGGTGCATGCGTTCCACCTGTTGCGCTACGACATTGCCGTGTTCGCTCAGCCGGTGCTGGAAAAATTGCAGGCGACGCTGACCGCTTCGGCGCCCAAGCGGTCGTCCGGAGCGCAAGCGGAGGTGGCTTCATGAAGTCGGCATATCAGATTTTGAAACGGCCCATCATCACGGAAAAGGGGCTCGCGGTAAAAGAAACCGAAGCTACCCTGGTGTTCGAAGTGGCTCCGGAGGCGACCAAGACCGAGATCAAGGAAGCCGTGCAGACGATTTTCAAGGTCAAGGTGCATTCGGTGCGCACCGCGAATTTCCTGGGCAAGGAACGCCGGCGCGGACGCTTCACCGGATACCGTCCGGACTGGAAGAAGGCGTATGTGCGGCTGAAGTCGGGCGAGAAGATGCCGGAGTACGCGCAGAATCTGTAAAGCGTGACTGGTTATCAATGATTTTTTTGTTCTGATTTGATGTTTCTGATCTGATTTGATGTTTCTGAAAAGACGAGTGCAATATGGCAATTAAGACTTATAAACCGAGAACCGAGACGCTGCGCTTCAAGACGACCATCGTCAACGACGATCTGACGACGAACCGTCCGCACAAGCCGCTGACGTCGCCCAAGCCGCGGACCGGCGGACGGCGCAATTCGGGCGATATGACGAGCCGCTTTCGTGGCGGCGGGCACAAGCGCAAGCTGCGCGACATTGATTTCAAGCGCAACAAAGCCGGGATTCCCGCGAAAGTGGTGACGATCGAGTACGATCCCAACCGCTCCTCGCGCATCGCGCTGTTGGCGTATGCCGACGGGGAAAAACGCTACATCCTGCAGCCCGACGGCTTGAAGGTCGGCCAGCAGGTGGTCAGCGGCCCGGAAGCCGACATTCTGGTGGGCAACGCGTTGCCGCTGCGCAATATTCCTCCTGGCACCACGGTGCATAACGTGGAATTACGCCCGGGCAAAGGCGCGCAGATGGTTCGTTCCGCCGGCGGATCAGCGCAACTTGTGGCCAAAGAAGGCGACTATGCGCTGGTCAAGCTGCCCTCGGGAGAAACCCGCAAGGTGCTCGTGGATTGCATGGCCACGATTGGGCAAGTCGGAAATTCCGACCACGAAAACATTTCCATCGGCAAGGCGGGACGCAATCGCTGGCTGGGCAAAAAACCG
>JAYTQD010000614.1:0-2794 GCA_043746935.1 Acidobacteriaceae bacterium
GGAACGTCTTCGTGAATCACTTCCAAATCCGAAATTGCCGTTACGCACCGCGGACACCAGTTCACAATGTACTTCCCGCGGTAAATCAGCCCCTCTTCATACAGCCGGACAAACGCCTCGCGCACAGCCCGCGACAGGTTGTCGTCCATCGTAAAATATTCGCGGCTCCAATCCACCGACGCGCCCAACCGCTTCATCTGGTCCTGAATCGCGCCGCCGTAGAGCTTCTTCCACTCCCACACGCGATGTATAAACGCCTCGCGCCCCAGCTGCATTCGCGACTGCCCTTCCGTCGCCAGTTGCCTCTCCACCATCATCTGTGTGGCGATTCCGGCGTGGTCCGTGCCCGGCAGCCACAGCGCCAGAAAGCCCCGCATGCGGTGCCAACGCGTGATGATGTCCATCTCCGTCTGGTTCAGCATGTGGCCCATATGCAAACGCCCCGTCACATTCGGAGGCGGCAACAACATGCTGAACCGCTCGCGCGCATCGCCCTCCGCCGGAGTCGGCGTGGCAAAAAGTTTTTCCTGCGTCCAATATTCCGCCCAGCGCGCTTCAATCGCGCCCGGCTCGTACGCTTTGGGGAGTTCGTCGGCCATGAGAATATTTAGAAATAGCTGCGCCCGTGTGGATTGCAACCACGCAAGGCAAACAGTAGTTTGTGATCTAGGGTAACTGCTGATTTTACAGGCGCGGGGAAAACGCGGTCAAACTTTGCGTAGCGTTACTCTCTCTTGGCGGCTAGCTTTCTCGCGATTTCTTCCACCAGCTTGGGCCGCATCTCGGCTAAAACGCTATCCACAATACTGGCAATCGACGCCGAGTCATGCCCCGTAGCCTCGGAACCTGCGGGCTCCTGCGCCATTTCTTCTTTCGCCGCAGCCGCAGCCACTTCCGCCAGTTGCTCAGTCAGATTCGGCGTGACCAGGGTATTGCGAATCTCGCGCCAGTTTGACCAGGCCGCATCCATTTGCGTCTTCGTCCGCGAGTCAATCTCGTCTTCCGGGGCCGAAGTATCCCGCGGAGCCACGCCGGGAACTCCGTCCGCCGCAATATCCGGAACAAGGCCAGAACTCGCAGCTGCCGCCGATCGCAAATCTTGAAAGCCCGCCGGCGCGCTGACCTGAGCACGTACCTCAATCACCGGTGCCGTCGTCGCCAAACTAGAAATTGCGTTGCTGTCTCCGGAAGCGCTAGCCGCCAACGCGGACGCTGGGACTTCCGCCACCGCCTGAGTTGCGGCTGCGGCTACCTGGGCCGCCACTTCCGACACAATCGGCTCGTCATCCACAGGTTCTGCCACGGCACTTTCGGCAAAACTCGCCAGACTGTAAGTGTTGAACGTTTCCGTCGGACCCGCAGTACCACTGGCCTCCTGCATTTCGCGTTCCAGTGAAACGGCAGCATCCGCTGTCGTCAGTTCCACCGATTCTGCAATCCAGCGCGTCTGAGTTAGAAACACGGTTGGGGTCACGACTGCCCCCGAGACCTCCCGATCAGGCGCCGCTGCCACCTCAGCCTTCGCCGCCTGCGGAGCCTCGGAAACGCGTGGAACTTCCGCTGCAATCTCGACCGTCAAATTTTCCAGTGCTTCTTCCGGTTCGGGAGCCAACTGGCGCGGCATCCCCTCCACCGCCGCCACGTGCAAAATCGGCGCGCGATCCCCTTCACCGCTCAGAACCTCCACCGCCGCCTTGATCGCAGCAATCTCTTCCGGGGAAATATCCAGTGGCGCTTCCGCTGGCGCATTCGCCGCTACCGCTTCCGACGTAAACGAGCTCTCGCGCCGCAAGCCAGATTCTTCCGCCGGCGCTGGCGTCAGGTCGCGAAACGCGGTTCCCATCGCTTGCGCTTCTTCTTCCGCCTCAGGCTCCGCCTTCTTCTTCGAAGGCATGCCCAGCCGGTTCTTCCATCCTTTTTCTTCAATGCCCGTCTCTTGCGCCTCGGGCGAGTCCGGAGAAGCTGCAAATACCTTGGCGAGCACGTTAACCTTGGGCGTTTTGGAAACTTTCCGCTCCGCCTTCGAATTCGCCTCTTCAATTTTTCGAATCACGGCCAGCAGTTCGGTGGCCTCAAACGGCTTTACGATAAACGCGTTGGCCTTCGCCTTCAGCGCTTCCTCGGACTTGAAAGGCTCCAGCTTGCCCACCGTCAGCAGAATCGGAATCTCCGCCGTCTGCGTATTTTCCTTGAGCAGCTTGCACACTTCCAGCCCGCTGTATCCCGGCATATACACATCCAGCACAACAATGTCCGGCAGCAGTTCGTTGACTTTCTTCAAAGCAGCCGAGCCGTTGCTGACGGTAACCACCTCATACCCAGCGTCCGACAAGATCTTCCTGCCCATGTTTTGGGCCGTCACGCTGTCATCAGCAAGCAGAATCTTTCGCGGCACTCGCACATTCCTCGGAGTATATAAAGATACGGAGTCTGACCGAAGTTATCCCGGACCGGCACTTAAGTCAATGAGGGTAAACCCCTTCAGCGGTTACCTCCGTGCAACTCCCCCCGCGGCCCGTGGAAAGCCTGCAAAACTGGGCCTGCCGGGAAGGCAGCTCAACCAAAAAAGATTACCGAAGTTTCGAGAAGCTCCTGTGGCGCGGGCGCCCTCGCCCGCGAGGTCTTTCGCCTGCGTAGCTGGCAACGCCACCAGTCGTACCCTAGCTGAACAACGCTCCCAACCCAGCCCCGATCAGCTTGTACACAAAAAACATTCCCGCCACAATCGCAATCGCCGTCGACCGCTTCACCTTACTGTTGCACGCAAAACCAATTCCCAGCAGCACGATGCTCC
>JAYTQD010000615.1:0-2793 GCA_043746935.1 Acidobacteriaceae bacterium
GGCATGGAGAAACGGCTATCGCGCGTAGACGACCGCCTCTTCCGCGGAGAATGCGTTGATCGCGCCGAAAAAGCCCGCGTCGAAAAGACCGCACCGAAAGAGACGAAGCGTTCTTAGTGCTTTTCGTCGCTGCTGAACAGCACTTTGGCGTCGTCGATCGTCGTCAAGATCAAGACCAGAACGCTGCCCGCCACACCCAAGGCAAACATGCCTTCCAGTACCCGGACTCCCACCAATAATGCCATATTCCCAAGAGTTTCCATACCTCCAGCACACCACTCAGTTCATAAAGAGTGCATAGAAGGTTCATAAAGAAACCATAAAGATCCGGGTAGCCGCCGCCCCAACCAACCCAAAAGGAACGTTTCGGCTTCCAAGTTCGTACCTATGGCTATGTTGACCCTCGGGATTCGTGTGCTCGTCGTACTGCTGGGCTCTGCCGCCTCGGTCCTTGGCCAGAGCGCACCTCCAGAGACGCCCCTTCCCGCCACCCTCGCGCCCACCTCCGACCCCGCTGAGATCATCCGCCGCGTCGCCGCCCACGACCAGGAAAACGAGAAGAAAGAACGCAACTACACCTACCAGGAAAAAGTCGTCGAGAAAAAGCTAGACGGCCACGGCGATGTCGCGAAAACCGAGACCCGTGGCTTCGATGTCATGGTCATCTACGGAGAGCACGTCGAGCGCCAGGTCACGAAAGGCGACAAGCCCCTTCCGCCCAAGGACGCCGCCGAAGAGGAAGAGAAAATCAACAAGCTCATGACGAAGTACAAGAACGAAACCGAAGACCAGCGCGCCAAGCGCCTGGAAAAGGCCGAAAAAGAGCAGGAAGAAAGCCGCGCCTTCGTCAAAGAAATTGCCGACGCTTTCGATTTCACCATGCTACCGCCAGAAACCGTCGATGGCCGCCTGCTCTACGTCATCCAAGCCGAGCCTAAACCCGGCTACCAATCGCACGTTAAGAACGGCAAATATCTAACCAAATTTCACGGCAAAGTCTGGATCGATCAAAACGAATACCAGTGGGTCAAGCTCGACCTGGAGACGCTCGATACCATCTCCTTCGGCTGGTTCGTAGCCCGCCTGCACAAAGGCACCCACTTCTACGTCGAGCAAACCCGCGTCAATGACGACGTCTGGCTCCCCAAGTTTCTCCGCCTCAACCTCGGCATGCGCATCGCGCTCCTCAAAGACCTCAACTATGACGTCACGCAAACCTACAGCGACTATAAAAAATTCAGCTCGCAGACGAAGATTGTAGTGATGGGGGAAGCAACCGAAACCCCTCAGAACTGAAACGAGTCAGGCACGGCTCCACGCCTAAACCCGTGCGGCTCGCCTCGCCAATTCGCGCGCTTCTCACACCAACCCAAGGATTGTCATCCCAACCGAAGCCGATGCTTCGCAAAGCGAGCAATATTGTTTTTCCTTGTCATCTTGAGCGCAGCATTCGCGCGCGCCAGCGCGGGAATGCGTAGTCGAAAGACCCCTGCACACTTCGCCCTGAACTTGACTCTCGCAAGCTTTCTCACTGTGCGGTCTACCCAGGGCCTAACGTTCCACCGTTTTGATTTTCTCCCAACAACAAAACCCAGGTACCCCGCCGCAGCCTTGACAAAACCATCGGCCAAAAGGGGGTAGTTAGCGCGTGAAATATGCAACTACTTTCACTTTTTACTTTCACATACAAAAGAAAATGTGAAAACTTCTGCATATTTATTAGCAATTTGCTATGAAAAATGGCGTTGGACGACGGCGCTCAAGAAACTACAAAAGCGGTCCTTGCGCTCCACAAACAAAACCTCGGGTGGGCGTCCTTGTCGCGCCAGCGACAGAGCCTGCCCTGAGCGAAGTCGAAGGGGCGGGAAAGAATACTGCCGACACAACCCTTGGTTCGTTCCGCCATGCAAACATATCGACTCCCGCCCTTGCAAAAACGCAAGGACGGGGCCCCGATTTTCTGGATGGCGCCAGGAGATCAAAAACTCGGCCACCCACCCACTCCCGAATGCGCTAAGATTGCTAAAGCAGTTTCCCCTCCGGGATGTGACGGGCAAATCCATCCAAAAGGAGACACTGCCGTGAATAACGAATTTTTCTTCGAGCGCAGCAGCAAACGTCGTAAGGGATTCCCCTCGGAGACGAGAGTTCAGCGCGGCTTTCCGCGTGGTTCACTCTGACAAGGAGCTCTTCGAGAAGCTAGGACGGAATGACCCGTGTCCGTGCGGGTCTGGGCGCAGATTTTAAGAACTGCTGCATGCGAACAGGCCAATACGACGGATCGCTCCGCAACTACTACCAACGATAAATGGCGAAGGCACGGTTCAACGCCGTGCCTTTTCCCTTGTGAGTGCAATGGTGATTTTGCGCTAATTGTCATGTACAGTATTACCGCAATGGGGATAACACCAGTTGCGCCTGATGCGGCCCTGCTGACGACAGCTTCTGATCGGCGTGTTGCACGCATACCAGATCGCATTTTCGCTGCGATTTTGGATGGTTTCTTGCTATTGCCAGCGTTTGTAACGACTGTCGTGCTTTCGGCACATTGGAATCACATCTCAGCCTCGGAAGATGGGACCATAAATCTCGTCGGCGCGCCTGCGCTGGAAGCAATGTCTCTAAGCTTGCTGATTTTGTGCGTATATGCGTTTTTGTCAGAAGCGTTTTGCGGCAGAACGCTCGGCAAAGAGGTTCACTACTGTCCGGTTAGAAGTCGAACAGAATCAGTTGGTTAGCCGGATCGCATAAATCGGATTCGGAGTCACGGCTCTGAAGTGCCTGTAAAATTGG
>JAYTQD010000616.1:0-2789 GCA_043746935.1 Acidobacteriaceae bacterium
AAGAAGTTCAAATCGCGGCAACAATCAACACGCCTTAAGATGACTATTTACAAACACTTGCAGCATGCGGCGACGAGTTGAACCGGACAGCAGTGAAAGGCAGTATTGAGTCGGCTGGCATCGAATGCTTCCTGGCAGGTGCTTACACGATTGGGCACCTGACCCCTGTACGTTTGCAAGTTCAGCGATCTGATGTGGAGGAAGCGAAAGAAATATTGGACCAGCCCATTCCCGAGAGTTTTGAAGTCGAAGGTGTCGGAAAGTTCGAGCAGCCCCGCTGTCCCGTGTGCAGCTCCATTGACGTCAGTTTTGAAGGCTGGACTCAGTCCGCCGCTGATGTGCTGGCCCATGTAGGTTTGCCTCAGCCTTATCGACATGCTTGGAAATGCCAAGTGTGCAACCATGTCTGGCCGGATGGCAATCCTGAAGCCTAATCCCTTGGATTTTTGATCCGCTCCATCCGTATTTTGCATAGCTGGGAACCGCCCAGCGATTGACAGTTTCCAGTAGCCTCTCTACCATTTTGTTATGTGGTCAGCACGCCAAAGGTCCATGCGCTGTTGTTGCACGGAGTGTCTCCGGGCGCGGGCGGGCGGCTGACGGAATCCTTCCAATAGAAAAGGCATCCCAGAGACCTACCGCCCAATCCAATGAATGCGGTGGGTTTTTTCTTTCTGGGCAATCATCATTCACTTATGACGGAATCGGTAAAAGAAACGAAGGCACAGCGCGCTGAGCGGCTGAAGCTGGAACTCAACCCTTGGGAGGGGCTTCCCCAGATTCGTCAGTTTGCGCGAGACGGGTTTGCTTCCATTCCTCCGGAATGGCTGAATACCTATTTTCGCTGGTGGGGCGCTTATACCCAGGGCGATGGCGCGGGAGTATTAGGCGGCAAGGGCGGGGAAGGCAAGGCTCTGCCGTTTTTCATGCTGCGCATCCGCATCCCCAATGGCGTGCTCCACTCGCACCAGCTGCGCACGATTGCCATGCTGACCGAAAAATTCGCGCGCGGCGTGGCCGACATTACCGTGCGGCAAAATATTCAGCTGCACTGGATCACCATTGAGTCGCTTCCCGATATTTTGGAGAGTCTGTGGAAGGTGGGTCTCAATACACTTGGCGCATGCGGCGATGTGGTCCGCAATGTGACGGGCTGCCCTCTCGCGGGCGTGGATGCCGAGGAAATTTGCGACGCTTCGCCGCTGGTGCACCAGACCACACAGCTCTTTGCCGGCAACAATGAGTTTTACAACCTCCCCCGCAAGTTCAAGATTTGCGTCACCGGGTGCCGTGTGTGGTGCGCTTATCCGGAAATCAACGACATTGGTTTGACCGCAGTGGAGCGCTCGCTCAAGGGCAAGAGCGAAGTTGGCTTTGCTTTGCGCGTGGCCGGCGGGCTGTCTACGGAACCGCATCTGGCGGTGCCGTTAGACGCATTTGTGCAGTGGAATCAAGTGATTCCGGTGATGAAAGGCGTGGCGGAAATTTTCCGCGATAGCCAAACCCTGCGCGAAAGCCGCGACCGGGCGCGTTTGAAGTATTTGTTTCTGAAACAAGGCTGGACAGCGGAGCAGTTCTTGAAGGAACTGGAAGCACGCATCAAGTTCAAGCTCGACCCAGCTGTGGAAGCCGCGCCGCCCGACGACGTATTTCGTGATCACGTAGGGATCCAAAAGCAGAAGCAAGAAGGCTCTTACTACGTAGGAGCATCGGTACTGCGTGGACGCTTGACGCCGGAACAAATGCACTCTGCCGCCGATCTCTCCGAGCGTTTTGCAACCGGCGAATTGCGTGCCACGGTCATGCAGAATCTTCTGATCGTGAACGTGCCGCAGGCGAATACCGAGCTGCTGGCGAAAGAACTCGACGGGATCGGCCTGAAGGTGGCTGGCTCTCCTTTCTGGCGAGGAGCAGTTGCTTGCAGTGGTTCCGAATTCTGCAAGCTGGCGCTGACCGAAACTAAAAGCTACGCGCGCTGGCTCGTGCAGGAATTGGACGAGCGCTTTCCGGGTTTCGATCAGCATCTGAAACTGCACGTCACCGGTTGTCCGAACAGCTGCGGCCAACACTGGATTGCGGACATCGGCATCGAAGGCAAAAAAATCAAAGTCGATGGCAAGATGCAGGACGCGTACTACTTCTGCGTAGGCGGCGCGCTGGGCTTGCATCAATCGATTGCCCGGCCTGTTGGATATCGCTGCCTCGCAACCGAAGTTCCTGGAGCAATTTCACGTCTGCTGCAAAAATATCTTGGCGAACGCAGCGCCAACGACAACCTGCGCCAGTTCTTCGCGCGCCATAGCGACACTGAGTTGCGTGAATATCTAGCCGGAGAGGCGGTAACGGCGGAGCCGCGCGATCCCTCGCCAGGACACACTCCGCATGGCGTGGAAGGATGACGACTGTTTTTTACAAGGTGAGTCCGGTAGAGCGCGGCTTCAGCCGCGCGTCCCAACGCCACAAAAACCCCGGCTTTAGTCCCCGAGGGAAGGAGTCACTACTATGAGTTTATTTCCAATGTTTCTCAAACTGGAAGATCGCGAATGCCTGGTCGTAGGCGCGGGCGCAATCGGCGAGCCAAAAATCCGCAGCCTCTTGGTAGCCGGAGCCAAAGTCCGCGTTATCGCCCTGGAAGCCCGTCCAGCTGTAGCCGAATGGGCGCGCCTCGGCGTCATCACCTGGGAAGCCCGCAGCTTCGAACCGAAAGATGTGGCCGGAGCCTTCCTGGTCGTCGCAGCCACATCGTTACGGGACGTGAATCAAATGGTTTTCGACGAAGCCCATCGCCA
>JAYTQD010000617.1:0-2788 GCA_043746935.1 Acidobacteriaceae bacterium
CATCGGCGGATTTTTCTAAAGCCGTTTATGCGGACGCAAACTGCGGAGTTCTGCTCGGCTTGTCACAAGGTGCATTTGGATGTGCCGGTGAACCACTACCGCTGGATTCGCGGCTTCAATGAATACGACAACTGGCAAGCGAGCGGTATTTCTGGGCAGGGTGCTCGGTCCTTTTACTATCCTGCGAAGTCGCAGCAATGCGCCGATTGCCACATGCCTTTAGTGACTTCGGAAGAGCGCGGAAATATCGGTGGCTCCTTGCATTCGCACCGCTTTCCGGCGGCGAACACGGCGCTGCCGACGGCGAATGAAGATCCGGAGCAACTGCAAGCTACCGAAGACTTTTTGAAAAACAAAAACCTGACGGTAGATATTTTTGCCGTGTCCCCGGCGCGGGCTACGGATCAACATGTTGTTTCGCAATCCGAGGCGAACACAACGTTTGCTGTGGGAGAAGAAGCCGAGGTCAAGACTACGTCGGTGGTTTCAGGTGAGGCGGTGCCGGTCGCGGCGCCGCTGAACCGCGTGCTGCCCGCGTTGCGCCGCGGGGATGATGTGCGCGTGGATGTGGTAGTGCGCACGAAGAAAGTCGGGCACTTCTTTCCTGGCGGTACGGTCGACGCCTACGATACTTGGCTCGAACTCAAAGGCATCGACGACAAGGGCCAGACAGTGTTTTGGAGCGGAATGGTGGAAGACGACGGCAAAGGCCCGGTGGAAAAGGGCGCGCACTTCTATCGCTCGCTGCAAATTGATGGACACGGGAACCCGATCAACAAGCGCAATGCCTGGGCTACGCGGTCGGTGGTGTATGTGCGGCTGATTCCGCCCGGAGCGGCGGATACCGTGCATTACAGGCTGCATGTTCCTGAGAATGCTGGATCGAAGATTACGTTGCATGCGCGTCTGCTTTATCGTAAGTTCTCTTGGTGGAACACGCAGTTCTCGTTTGCCGGGGAGCCGGATGCGGGGCAATCGGCGCCAGGAGTAGATGCGGATGACCGCAAGTTTAACTTCCACGGGTCGCTGAAGGGTGTTTCTGCCAAGCGCGAGGAAATTACCGATGTTCCCATCGAAACTGTGGCCGAGAACGAGGTCACACTGCCGGTTGTGGCTCACGGTAGCGCTCCGTTGCAGCCGAAAACCGAACTTCATGCGGAAGACTGGCAGCGGTGGAACGACTACGGGATCGGGTTGTTGCTTCAGGGAGACTTGAAAGCGGCGCAGGCGGCGTTCCAGAAAGTGACGGAGATCGATGCCAAGAATCCGGATGGTTGGGTCAATATTGGGCGCGTCGCTGTGCAGGAAGGCGACATGGAGCGAGCGCGGATGGTGCTGGAGAAGGCTTTAGCGCTACAGCCAGACCTGGCGCGGGCCAATTTTTTTTATGCGAAAGTCCTGCGCAACGACGGGAAATACGACGACGCGGCGAATCGCTTGCGGATCGTTGTGGGACAGTATCCACGAGATCGTGTGGCTCTGAATGATCTGGGGAGAATTCTCTTTTTGCAGCGCCGTTACCAGGATGCGATCCAGCAATTTCAAGCCGTGCTGGCGATTGATCCCGAAGACTTGCAGGCGCACTACAATCTGATGCTTTGCTACAACGGCTTGGGCGACCAGAAGCTGGCGCACGAGCATCAAGTGCGATACCTGCGCTTCAAGGCCGACGAGTCGGCGCAGGCTTTGACCGGCAACTACCGCTTGCTACATCCCGAGGATAACAACGAACGGCAGACAGTGCATGAACATGTCTCCGTGAAGTTGCCGGTGCGTGCGGCGGTGAGTGCAGCACAAAAGTACACGAAGCTGAAAGATTCGCCGCCAAAATATTCCAAACCGGGGGTTGGGAACTAGATGCGTAAGCTGATAGCCGCTGCTGTTCTTCTTGCAGGTTGTGTTCCTGCTGTTGCTCAAATCCAGTTTCGCGATATCACGGCTCAAGCAGGCCTGCATTTCATTCACAATAACGCCGCGTTTGGGAAAAAATATCTACCCGAAACGATGGGGCCGGGCTGCGCTTTCATTGACTACGACGGCGATGGGTATCCGGACATTTTGCTGGTGAACGGCGAAGACTGGCCTGGGCACAAGCGCGCGGCGTCCACGTTGAAGCTCTATCGCAACAACCACGACGGCACGTTCACCGATGTTACGGCGAAGGCGGGTCTTGCCGTATCGCTGTTTGGACTGGGTGTGACTGTCGGCGACTACGATAACGATGGGCACGACGATATTTTTGTTTCCGCGCTCGGTCAGAGCCGCTTGTTCCATAACAATGGCAATGGGACGTTCACTGATGTCACACGCGCGGCCGGGTTGTGGGGACCGAACGAGTTTTCCACCAGCGCGGCCTGGGTGGACTATGACCGCGATGGCAAGCTGGATCTCGTCGTAGCGAATTATGTCCAGTGGTCGATTGAGAGCGACTTGCGATGCACGCTCGACGGCACACATAAGTCTTACTGCACGCCGGAGTCCTACAAAGGGACATCGGCACGGCTTTGGCATAATCTGGGCGGCGGCAAGTTTGAAGACGCTACGCGCAAAGCGGGGCTGTACGATCCCACTTCGAAGAGCCTAGGCATAGCGATTCTGGATTTCAACGGCGACGGGCTGCCAGATATCTTTCTCGCCAATGACACGCAACCTAACAAGCTTTATCTGAATCATGGCAACGGAACTTTTGAAGAAAAGGCAGTGGCCTCGGGTGTTGCTTTCAGTGAAGACGGGATCGCGCGTGCCGGCATGGGTGTCGATGCCGCCGACTACGACCGCAGCGGGCATC
>JAYTQD010000618.1:0-7345 GCA_043746935.1 Acidobacteriaceae bacterium
GCGGCATTGGCGGCAAGAGGTTGCCACCAAATACTTATCAAAGCGCAACCCCTCGCGGACTAGGCGGCTCACGCCATCGTGCGCGTCGGCACAGGCGCGAACGCACTGGTCACAGCGCGTACACTTCTCCAAATCTAGAACAAGCAGGCTCTGTGCTTCCATCAGGCCTTGAGCCAGAAACGTATCGACCGGGACTTCGCCCACTTGTTGGACATGTTTTCGGTTCTCTTCTGCTCGTTCCCGGGCGACGTGCCCTAGACTCTTGCGGACATCTGGAAATTTCTCCAGCATCAGCTGAAAGTCTTCGCCTGTGATACGTACGACTTCCACGTGATCCAGCGCCGTACACGACGCCGTGCGAGTTCCACCCGTCAGTAGACCGATTTCGCCAAAAAATCCGCCGCGCCCCAGGTAGGCCAAAATCATTTCACCACCCGGGCGTTGTTCGGAAATTTTCACGAAACCGATGCGGATCAAATAGAAGCTGTCCGCCGGATCGCCTTGACGGCAAATCGCCTGCCCGGGCTGGTAGCGGATCAGTTCCACGCGGTCTCGAAGATGGTCGATAAAGTCTTTCGTCAGCGGCGCGAAAATCGGCACGCTCCGCAGATGCGAATCCAGTGCGCGCGCTCGGTAGTTGCGTTCCAGCTGCGCGCGGAAAGTCTTGTTGCGCTGCAAAATGTCGAGTACATTGCGCAGCATTTCCAGCATCACGCAGTCGGTTTTCGCCCGTACCGTCGCTGACCGCGGATAGTAGTTCATGCACGTCATTTCACCGAACAGGTCACCCGGTACAAGCTCGGCGACTGGGCTGCCATAGGGCAAATCCACGGAAGCGTCAATGGGAATGAATGCGCGTGTCGACTCTTCCGCGCGTTGGTCTTCCACCCGCGGCGCAAGCAGGGAACTCAAGCGCTTGAAAAAACCTGCTCCAGAATCTTGTGTTTTGACGTGCGCGATTGGACTGGCAAGGTACACTTCCACCTTGCCTTCCAAAAGATAAAATGCAGTCGACCCAAAATCTCCTTCGCGGCAGATGATCTCGCCAGCGCGGTAATGCCGCTTCACAATGGCTTTTTGATTAAGTTCCAAAAACGTACCAGAAACATTGTGGAAAATGGGCAGATCGAGCAGTTCTTCCGGATTAACTACGTCGCCCGTTCCCAGCTCCGTGCCCACCACGCGCTTATTGGTCAACGCCCCAGTCGGGCACGAGACCATACACTCGCCGCAGGAAACACACGAAGAACTGCCCATGGGCAGATTCGTGTCGAAGGCAATCCCTGCCTGATATCCCTTGCCCCGCCGCGCCAGCACCCAGTTCGAGCGAATGTCATCGCACCCGCGAATACAGCGGTCGCAAAGTATGCACGCTTCGTGGTCCACGGCAATGGCGAGGGAAGAATCATCCTTGCCCCGGGGAGTCGCGCGCTTCGGGAATCGCGGATGCTCGATCCCAGCATCGTGCGCCAGCCGCTCCAGTTCGCAATCTCCCGAATGCTGCTCTCGCGCGCAGGGCGAAGGGTGATCCGACATGAGCAATTCCACCAGCGTCCGGCGCGCGTTGATCACGCCCTCCGTGCTGGTTTGGACTTTCATGTTCGGATCGCACGGACGCACGCAAGAAGCCGCATAAACACGCTGGCCCACATCGACGACGCAAACACGGCACACGCCCACGGGGTTTTCGTTCTGCTGATGGCATAGTGTGGGAATGGGAATGCCATTCATGCGCGCGGCATCAAATACGGTGGTTCCCGCCGGAACCGTGATGACGCGTCCGTCCACGGTGAGCGAAATTTCCGCCACTTTTACGTCGGCGCTCATACCGCACCCGTGAAGCACACGCCGGAAGGACAGCGGCGGTGTCGGACGTGTTCGTTGACGATGTCCGGGAAATGTTTCATAACGGAAACTATAGGCACGGGTACGACTTGCCCAAGGCCGCAGATCGAGGTCATTTTCATCGCCGTCGACAGCTCATCCAGCAATTGCAAGTCACCCTCGCTGGATTTGCCTTGTGTCCAGCCGGTCAGCATGTCCGTCATTTTTTGCGAGCCTACGCGGCAGGGAACACATTTACCGCAGGATTCATTTCGAAAAAATCGCACCGCATTCAGCGCCATATCCAACATGCAGCGCCCTTCCGCACACACCACAATGGCCCCGGAGCCAACCATCGACCCCGCTGCGGCTACCGCGTTCCAGTCCAGCGGCAGTTCCGCCATCGACGCGGGTAAATACCCAGCCGACGGTCCCGAAGGTGCAAACGAAAGCATCGCCTTACCGCCAAGAATTCCGCCGCCGTACTGATAAATCAACTCGGAATATTTTGTCCCCATCGGAATTTCATAAATTCCAGGCCGATTCACATCCCCGCTGATGCCCACGAACTTCATTCCGACCGATCCGTTCGTGCCCTGGGCCTTATACCACTCAATCCCGCGCGCTAGAATCGCCGTCGCAAACGTAAAGGTCTCCACGTTATTAATCACCGTAGGCTGATTCCACAATCCGTTGGTCCCCGGAAACGGCGGCTTGTTGCGCGGTTCCGAGCGCTTGCCCTCAATGGCCTCCAGCAGCGCGCTTTCCTCGCCGCAGATATACCCGCCGGGGCTGACAAAAATTTCCAGATCGAACGTCAGATCACTCCCGAGAATCCCCTTGCCGAGCATCCCTTTCTCATAACACCGCGTAATCTCTTCCTGCAAAATCTCCCGAGGTTCCTCGTATTCGTGACGAATATAGAGAATGCCACGCCGCGCTCCCGTCACCAGCCCCGCCATGATCATGCCCTCAATCACCAGATAGGGCACTTGTTCCATAATGAAGCGGTCTTTAATTGTCCCCGGTTCACTCTCGTCGGCGTTGCAAACAATGTAGCGCTCCTTGCCCGGAGCATTGCGCACAATCTCCCACTTCATGCCAGTCGGGAAACCGGCGCCGCCCATGCCGCGCAGGCTGCTGTTTTTTAGCGTCGCGATCACACCTGCCCAGTCGCGCGTCTCCACAAACTTGCGGACCACGGCATACGTCGGACTTCCGTCGTAGGGATCGGAAGCGACTTTTACCCTCTGCGTTTCCCGTGGTTCTGGTGGAAGCTGCCGTCCGGAAAGCACGTCGCGAGCCATGCCCACGGCCTCATGCGGCGTCATGTGCGGATAGATCAATTCGTTCACGCAAATCGCCGGAGCTTTGTCGCACCGCCCCAGGCAGGAAACATCTCGGATCACGACATCTTCCGTTCCGCGAAACGCCTGTTGCAGCGCCGCTTTCACGTCCGGGCCGCCGCGTATGTGGCAAGTCATATCGCCGCACACGCGCACATCCACACGCGGCGGAGGTGTCAGCCGAAAATGCGGATAGAAGCTGGCCACGGCGTGAATCTGACTCAGCGGAAGATTGATCCTTCCCGCAAGCAGTTGCAACTGCTCCACCGGCAGGTATCCGTACTCGTGCTGAATCTCGCGCAGTTCTTCAAACACTCGCGGCAGCTCCCTCTATGCTCGAATCATAGCTTCGTATGGACGCTTGAATCTTATCGCGGAAGGTTCCTTTGTGAACCCACAAAATTCATTCTTGCGAGGGCGATCATCGTGCGGAGCGCTCACTGAACCAGAGTTCCCATTGATTTCCCCTCCACGAATGGGTATAAGCAAAGCGATTCCATAAATAAGGAAGTAAGCGCATGAGGACGACGGGAACACGGGCCGGTCTCTGCCTGGGATTCGTTTTTCTGGCAGGTTCCATCAGTGCCCAAGCTGCCGATACGGTCGTGGGCAAGTTCAACGGCGCCGGCGGGTGCGCCGCCAGCAGTTGCCACGGCAGCATTCAGCCGAAGACTGTTACCCGCGTCCCACAAAATGAATACAGCATCTGGGCCGGCCAGGATAAACATGCCCGCGCCTATCAGGTGCTATCCAATCCGGTCTCCGTTCGTATCGGCAAGATCCTAAAACTCGAGCACCCGCCGAACCAGACTCCGCGTTGTCTTGCCTGTCACGCCTTGGCCGTCGCCGCCGAACAACGCGCCGAAACCTTCGACATCAGCGACGGCGTCAGTTGCGAGAGCTGCCACGGTCCCGCCTCTGGCTGGCTCGGTCAGCATACTGTCAAAGACTGGCCGCACGACCGCTCCATCAAAGAACTCGGCATGCTGGATATGCGAGACCTCGTCAAGCGTAGTGAGCGTTGCCTCACCTGCCACTTGGGAACTTCAGAAAAGTCCGTAGACCACGAACTCATCGCCGCCGGACATCCCGATCTTACCTTCGAATTAAACCTCTTCAGCGCGGTTGAACCTAAGCACTGGAAAGAACCGGAAGCCAACGCGTGGCGCGGGGTGCAGACCTGGGCCGTCGGCGAAGCCGTACAACTCCGCGAGGGCATGGACCGCCTGGCCCGCCGCGCCCAGAGCAACACCTGGCCCGAATATTCCGAACACGACTGCTTTGCCTGCCACCACGCCTTAACTAAGCCGCAAGAAAGCTGGCGCCTCAACACCGACGGTTACTATGATCATCGTACGGTCGGCGTCCCCGCATGGAATGCCTCGCGGTATTCCGTGTTTCATTTCGCTTTGCATGAGCTGGATGCCGATGCTGAAGGCCAGCTCAACGCCGACATCACCAAGCTCCAAGCCCTGCTTGGCGCACTCAGTACGAACCGTGACGAGATCGCTGCCACAGCTCAACAGGCTTCCACCATCGCCGCGCAGTTGGCCAATCAGCTAAACAGCAAGCCGTATGACAGCGCCTACACCTTGCGCG
Organism: Acidobacteriaceae bacterium; assembly: GCA_043746935.1. Taxonomy (GTDB): domain Bacteria; phylum Acidobacteriota; class Terriglobia; order Terriglobales; family Acidobacteriaceae; genus JANXUC01. Next base: position 4,770 of record JAYTQD010000618.1, read on the forward strand.
TCATGCGGGATATTGCCAACGACGGCGATGCCATTTCTCTACAAGGCCAGCGCGCAGCGGAGCAGTCCGCCATGGCCCTAGACTCACTCTTCGTGGCCTACAAACAGAACGTCAAGCTCACTAACGAGCACGACCTTCGTTCCGCCATTGACCAGCTCTTTCAGCAGCTCGACAATCCCTCCGCCTACAACGCGCCACGTTTTTCTTCCCAAATGCAAAAAGTCAGCGCTTTGCTTGCGCACGAAACGAAACTATGAGTACCAAACCCGCCACGCCCGAGCATCAACGCCTCGCCGAGCCGTTCCAGGGCTTCGTCGCTCCCTGGCGCAAATGGGGGCCCTATGTCAGTGAACGCTCCTGGGGCAGCGTGCGCGAAGACTACAGTCCCGATGGCTGCGCTTGGGAATTCCTCCCCCACGACTGGGCACGCAGCAAAGCTTACCGCTGGGGCGAAGACGGCATTGCCGGCATCTGCGACCGCTATCAATTGCTCGTTTTCGCATTAGCTTTGTGGAACGGCCGCGATCCAATCCTTAAAGAAAGAATGTTCGGTCTCTCTGGCAACGAAGGCATCCACGGCGAAGACGTCAAGGAATACTGGTTCTACCTCGACAGTACGCCCTCACACAGCTACATGCGGATGCTCTACAAATATCCGCAGCGCGAGTATCCCTATTCCCAGCTGCTGGAAAAGAACAAACGCGACCGCCCCGGCCCCGAGCACGAGCTGCTCGATACCGGAATTTTCGACGATGATCGCTACTGGGACGTCTCCGTCGAATACGCCAAGGCTGATGCTGAGGATATCTGCATTCGTATTGAAGCCTTCAATCGCGGTCCAGAAGAAGCCGAACTGCATCTGTTGCCGCATTTATGGTTTCGGAACACATGGGCCTGGACCGACCCTGTGTTGCAGGAACCCCAAATCCGCATGGCTCCCGCAGGCCTCGACGAAATCCTCCTCCTCGCCGACGACTCGCAAGCCACACCGCTCCGCAATCTCCAATTCCCCTACAAGCTCGGCCAACGCTACCTCTACGCTCCATCCGGCGGACGCCCTCTCTTCACCGACAACGAATCCAACGCCGAGCGCCTCTACGCCTCCCCCAGCCGCAAGCCTTTCGTGAAAGACGCTTTCCATCGCCACATCATTCACGGCGAAAATTGTGTCAATCCCGCGCTCACCGGTACAAAATCTTGCATCGACTATAAAATCCGCGTGCCCGCCCGCGGTTCCCACGTTCTGCGGCTCCGCCTCTCGCCGGCGCCCGTGGTTCACCCGCTGGAGCAAGTCGATAAAATCGTCGCCCTCCGCAAGCAGGAAGCCGATGAATTCTACGCCACCATCCATGCCCCACTGGCCACCGAAGACGAAAAACGCATCCAACGCCAAGCCTTCGCTGGCATGCTCTGGAGCAAGCAAATCTATCTATTCGACGTAACCCGCTGGCTCGAAGGCGACAACCCCAACTCACCGCCGCCAGAATCGCGCAAGCACATGCGCAATATCCACTGGCGCCATCTGAATTCCATGCGCATTCTGTCCATGCCGGACAAATGGGAATTTCCCTGGTTTGCTGCATGGGATTTGGCCTTCCAGTGCATTACGCTTTCCCTGGTCGACCCTGAATTCGCCAAGGAAAATCTTTGGCTGCTCTTATTCGAACAATTCCAACATCCAAATGGGCAGATTCCCGCCTATGAATGGGAATTCTCCGATCTCAACCCGCCGGTCCACCCTTGGGCGTGCTGGCGCGTATACCAAATCGAAAAGGAACGCACAGGCAAAGGCGACATCGTCTTTCTCGAGAAATGCTTTCACAAGCTCCTCATTAACTTCGCCTGGTGGGTCAACCGCGTCGATAGCCAGGGCAATAACGTTTTCGAAGGCGGCTTCCTCGGCCTCGACAATATCGCCGTCATCGACCGCGGCGAAAAACTTCCCAACGGCGCAATCCTGGAACAATCCGATGCCACCGGATGGATGGGCCTCTTCTGCCTCTACATGATGCGCATGGCGCTGGAACTCGCTCGTCACAACCGCGTCTATGAGGGCATGGCCACCAAGTTCTTCGAGCATTTCATTTACGTCGGCGCAGCCATGAAGCGCCTCGGCGGCCGCAAATACGCCCTTTGGGACGAAAAAGACGGCTTCTTCTACGACACCCTCCGCTACCCCAATGGCGAGTTTCACAAATTTCGCCTGCGCTCGCTCGTTGGCCTCATCCCGCTCTACGCCGTCGAGGTTCTCGAACGTGAAGACCTTGAAGCTTTCCCTACGTTCCTGAGCGACATCGAGTGGTTCATCAATAACCGCGCCGACCTCGTCGGCGACGCCTGCTACAAAATTGGAGAAGGAAAGACCCGTTACGTCCTAGCCATTGCCGACCCCAAACAATTCTCTCGCCTGCTCACCCGCATGGGGGATCCCGAGGAATTTCTCTCCCCTTATGGCCTACGCAGCCTCTCCAAGTTCCACAAAGAGAACCCATTCAGCTTCGGCGAGAGTAGGGTTGGCTACGAGCCGGGAGAAGCTGAAGTTAACATCAAAGGAGGCAACTCCAACTGGCGCGGCC
>JAYTQD010000619.1:0-7343 GCA_043746935.1 Acidobacteriaceae bacterium
CCCGCCCACCTCACGCAGTCGGCGGAAGAATCTAGCCTGGACGCGTGGCTCGAAAAGTATCCCCAATACCGTCAGCCGAACCGCAGCATCAGTTACTACAACAAGGGCTTCTTGCTCGGGATTTTGCTGGATTTAGAGATGCGGAAAGCCAGTGACGACGAAGCTTCTCTGCGGGAGTTGTTCCAATATCTCAATCAAATGTATGCCAGGAAGGACAGGTTCTTCGACGATTCCGAAGGAATCCGCAAGGCTGTGGAGGCGGTTAGCGGCACGGACATGGCCCCGTTTTTCAGGAAATACGTCGCCGGTATAGAGGAAATCCCTTACGATGAGTTTTTTAACTGGGTGGGGCTACGTGTTGTGGCCCGTGAAAAAGCCGTGCCCGACCCTGGCTTCCGAGTGTCCAGAAATTTCGACGCCATGCCCACCGTAATTTACGTTACTCCGGATAGTGATGCCTCCAAAACAGGCCTCGTCGTGGGGGATTCGCTTCTTGCCCTGGATGGGACTCCAGTTTCGCGCGACTTCGAAGCTCGCATCGCTAACCGCCCATTCGGCCCCGCGCTGCACGTTCGGGCGCTGGGGTCGAACGGCCTGGAGAGGGAGCTTACATGGAAGCTCGGTGTCAGAAAAATTATGGAATTCGAGGTGATCGAGATCGAGAATCCAACTTTGGAACAACTCCTTCATCACAAATCATGGCTCACCGTCAGTGAAGCCAAAACGACCCATGCCCAATTAAAGGAGGATGGAGGCACGGGCGTTCTCGCCCGTGCGCGCGAGGAAAAGCCACGATTAAAAGATCTCCAGCGTGTGCAAAGTTCCCCCAAGGCAAACACCCCAGCCAAGGAACTCCAGCCGTGATTCGCACCGTTCTCATGCTCGCGTTCTGGGCCATCTCCCTGCCTCCCACTGCGCTATTTTGTTTCCCATATACGTTAATCCAGGGTGATGCGGGCCTGTTATATCGTGTTGCGATATGGTGCGCCGCAGCCGGTGTCAAGCTTGCCGGGGTCCGGACGCGGGCTGTGGGCCTAGAAAAGCTCAGTGCAAGCCAGCGTTACATCTTCATGGCCAACCACGTGTCCAATATCGATCCGCCGCTATTCTTGCCGCTAGTTCCCGGTCGAACCGCCGTCATGGTCAAGAAAGAACTATTCGACTATCCAATTCTCGGCCGTGCCATGCGCCTGGGGTCGTTCGTGCCAGTCGACCGCGGCAATCGCGACGCTGGCATCGGCGCGGTACGTGAAGCCAAGAAGGTCATCGACCAGGGCATTAGCATGACCATCTTCCCCGAAGGCAAACGCTCCTTCGATGGCAAGCTACTCCCCTTCAAGCGCGGGCCGTTCTATCTCGCCATGGAATGCGGCATCCCCATCGCGCCTGTCACGATTGTTGGAACACACCAAGCCATGCCCAAGGGAAGATTCGCTATCACACCGGGAATGGTGACTGTAATCTTCCACGACCCCATCGACCCCAAGCAGTTCACGGATCGTGACGCGCTCATGCAAGCCGTCCGCCGCAGCATCGACGCAGGCTTGCCACAGGAATATCAGGAGGCGCTGCAAGAAGTCAGCGCAGGCGTTACCGCGCCAACCGCAAAGCTTTAGCCATCTCCGGCAAGCGCCGGATTAGCACTACACATCGCAGCCAAAGCTTGTTATCCATCGCAGGAGATCCGCTCAGCACCTGCCCTGCGGGAATGTCGCCGTGAATTCCAGTCTGCCCCGTGGCAATCACGCCGTCGCCAATTTTGCAGTGTCCAGCAATGCCCACCTGCCCCGCCAGAATCACGTTCTTACCCACTTCGGTCGATCCCGCTAATCCCACCTGCGCGCACAAAAGCGAATTCTCCCCAACACTGCACCCGTGACCCACCTGGGAAAGATTGTCGATTTTTACTCCGCGTCCAATTCGCGTCTCGCCCACACTTGCCCGATCAACACAAGCGTTGGCCTGCACTTCCACCGAGTTCTCCAGCACAGTAGGGCCAGATTGCACAATCTTGTACCAAGCGCCAGAGTCATCCTTCGCGAATCCAAATCCATCCGCCCCAATCACGGCCCCATTCTGCAAAATCACGCCATCGCCCAGCGAACAGTTCTCTCGCACCACAGCGTGCGCATGAGCGAAAAAATTATCCCCAATCCGACAGCCCCGGTAAATCACCGCATGAGCCAGGATCGTCGCATTCCGCCCAATCACAACATCCGCATCCACCACCGCGTAGGGCCCCACGTGCGCGTTCTCCCCAATCCTGGACGACGCATCAATCACAGCTGTAGGATGAATCCCCGGCGCATACCGCGGCGGCTGATAAAAAAGCGCAAGCGCCCGCGCAAACGCCAAATATGGATTCTTGCAACGCAAAAGCGGCGTCGCCAGGGCAGGGAACTTCTCATCCACAATCACCGCCGAAGCCAGCGTAGTCTTGGCCAGGGCCGCATATTTTGGGTTCGCCACAAACGCGATCTGCCCAACGGCGGCGTGTTCCAATCCAGAAACGCCTGTAATCTCCAAATCGGCGGAACCGCCCTCAAGGTTCGCACCCAGCGCCAAAGCAACCTGTCCAAGTTTCATGCTGATCTTCCTGGGATATGTTCCATAAATAATACGGATTCCGGGTGCCCCGTCCTTGTCGCGTTCTTTGCGACAGGGGGACTATGTCTCCGAGTGACTAGCCAGGAAACCCCTACTGCTCCTCAAACAATTTTTCCTGCACCACCCCCACCCGCCTCTTCCGTTTCGGCTCTCCCACCACCGCCACCACACTAAACGAAGCCAACGCCGTCCGCGGCACAAAGATCCTCTGCGTATTTGACCGCAAATCCGGAGGATTGATCAGATACCCCTCAGCCGGCGACTGCGTTAAGTCCACAGGCATCGTCCCTTCCAGGATCTCATTGTCCTTAAACCGCAAACGTACCCAAAGCCCAGCCGACCGCGGCCGCGTCGTAAAAGTCTTCCGCGCCAAAAGGTCGGTTTCGTTAAAGTCGCGCACGAAGTACACGCCCTTAATGTCTTTTAAATCAATACCAACCACGTTCCCAGCCGTATTTAGCATCTCCAGTTTCCCGTCGACGATAAAATTGGAAGACGCTACATACCCCTGCATCGAGTCCCGCCCCAGCTTCTGCACGATGATCTTCTTGTGTGTCGATGGTGAAGACATTTGTTTTCAGAGACTTTCGGGCGGTGAGGTGCTCCTCACCATCCCCCGTTCAGTGCTGATTTTCGCACTTTCCAGCACCCAATCGAATGTTTTTACCGTTCTCTGTAGCCAAATGGTCAACGGGTGTGTTAACTTCAGTAGTTTGTCGGGCCTCATTACCTCAGCCTAAGCCCCTTGTGTAGAGACACTTACAGCCGAAACGGTGAAGTTTGCCGGGGCGGGGCTGTAGTTAGGTTGGGGCAAGATTCTGTTCGTTGTTACCTGCTAAAGAATGGCCGATTACATTTACACCCTCGAAAGCCGTCTGACGCCCGACCAAATGCGCGGCGTCAAGCTCATTCAGGAACTGTCGCGCGCAGCCGGACTCAACGTCTACCTGACCGGCGGTGCCGTCCGTGACATCCTCACCGGCTTCCCCATCCGCGACCTGGATTTCACCCTTCAGGGCAACCCCCTCAAGCTCCAGAAGGAGCTGGAGCGTGCTGGCGCGGTCATTCATGGCACCGACGACCACACCAACACCCTCTATATCAATCTCCCCGGCAATGTCCGCGCCGAGCTCAGCATGGCGCGCAGCGAGCAGCACCTGAAGACTGGCAAGCCCCCCGTCATTACCCCGGCCACCGTCACCGAGGATTTGCGCCGTCGCGATTTCACCATCAACGCCATGGCTTTGTCCCTGAACGAAGGTTCTCGCGGCCTGCTCCAGGATCCGTTCAACGGTGTCGCCGACCTAGAAGCCAAACTCATCCGCATTCTGCAGAATTACGCTTTCCTCGAAGATCCCTCGCGCCTGATTCGCGCCACCCGCTTTTCCGAACGCTTCCACTGGCCTCTCGAGGAGCGTACCCAGCAACGGTACGGCTCCGCCAAAGAAGGCAATTACATTGAGCACGTCAGCCATCGCGCCTTGGGCTACGAAGTCGAGCAGCTCGCGTACGAAGATGATCCGCTCCACATCGTCAAAGCCCTGGAAAAAGAAGGCTGGCTCAGCGTCCTCCATCCGCACTGGACCACGGCCAAGATTGATACCGCCAGCCTGGGTGCCTTGATGAAGACACGCTTGCAGATGACGGAGCTAGGCTACTGGACCGATCCATCGCCCGCCGTGCTGCATTTTCTGACGTCCAAGCTGAACGAAAAAGACCGGCACGAAATTGAGAAGGCGATCCCGCGAAAAGGCCTGGTTGAAGGCTGGCGCGAGCTTGATCGCGCCGCTAAAGATCTCGCCAAGCGTCTCTCCGGGAAAGAAGCCGCGACGCCGTCGAAGACCTGGCAACTTCTTAGTTCGTCGCGCCCCGAGACGACTTTGTTTCTCGCAGTCAGCTCGAAGCAGCAGGCGGTTTCCAATAAAATCAAGAATTTTCTGACCAAATGGCGCGAAGTGCAAAAACGTATTCCGCTTATAGAAATGACGGAACTGCTCATCACGCCCGCCATGCCGGAATATTCCATGATCGCGCACGGCGTCTTCCTGCTGTTGCTCGACGGAAAGCTGCGCTCGCAAACCGAAATCATGAAGTACCTGAAGCCTCTGGCGCCGCCCCCACCGCCCCCGCCTCCGCCGCCCAGACGTGGACGGGCCGCCAAGGCCCAAGCCTCGGCTCCAGCACCGATTGCGACTGTAGCCGCCCCCGAAGTCAAAGGGAAAAAAGGCAAAGGCAAAGTAGCCGTCGCGCTTCCGCCTGCAACCCCAGTTGCAGCTCCGGCCCAGTCAGCAACCACGCCCGGAAAGAAAGCGCCCACCAAGGCCGCTCCAGCTCCAGCTCCCGTTGCCCATCCCGCGAAGTCTGAGAAAACCAAGGCTCCAGCGAAAGCGCACCCAGCTCCAAAGTCTGCGCCGAAGCCCGCGCCGAAGCCCGCTTCCAAGCCAAAGCACAACCCAAAAGCCAAACCAAAAAAGCGCAAGTAACCAAATCCCAGGATGCGCGTTCTGCACTGCGATAACAGATGTTTTTGAGTTGAGGCTCTAGTCGCCGAGGTAAGGCTTGTATCAGGGCCGACTTAGCCGTGCTCCTTCAACGCGTAGGGGAGAGGGTACCCTCACCCGCCTTGTCGCAATGAACTCTTCAAGGAACTTGCCCCCCGGAGTTCTTCGGTAGCCAACTGGGCTTGCGCTCCTGTACAAAGATCATCATGCAGCGTTCTTTAGAGGATATCGCGGAGTTGGTGGGTGGGCGTGTGGTCGGAGACCCTTCGATGGTGCTGGGCGGAGTGGCGAGTATTGCTTCAGCGCACGTGGGCGACCTTGTTTTTGTGGAAGTCGAAAATCATTTGGAACGGGCGCTGGGTTGTGAGGCGTCGGCGGTGGTCGTTGGGGAGTTTGCGTCTGGTTACAGCGGTGCGAAGCCGTTGCTGATCGTGGAGAATCCGCGGCTTGCGTTTGCCCGGGCGGCTAGGCTGCTAGCTCCGCGGCCAGTATGCGGAGCGGGCGTTCACGCTGCTGCTACCGTGCATACGTCCGCACGGCTGGGTGTAGGTGTTTCCGTGGAGGCCGGGGCGGTCATCGGGGAGAATGCCGAGATCGGCGACGCTTCGTGGATTGGAGCTGGGACCGTGATCGGGGCGGGCGTGGTCGTGGGGAAGCAGTGCGAGATTTACCCGAATGTGACCATTTATCCGGGAACCACGCTGGGGGAACGGGTGACGATTCACGCGGGGGCGGTGTTGGGGTGTGATGGTTTTGGCTACGTGCGAGATGCCAAGACGGGGCGCTTCGAGAAATTTCCGCAGGTGGGGAGTTTGCGGATTGAGGATGATGTCGAGATTGGAGCGAATACCACAATCGACCGGGGGGCGCTGGATGCCACCGTGATTGGTCGTGGAACGAAGATTGATAACCTGGCGCATGTGGGGCACAACGTACGGATTGGCGAGGACGTGGTGATGGCGGCGCAGGTGGGGATTTCCGGAAGTTCTATTATTGGGAATAATGTGGTGTTGGCGGGGCAGGTGGGAATTGGGGATCACGCACGGGTTGAGGATGGCGTAATTCTGGGAGGGCAATGCGGAGTGCTGCCGAAGAAAGTGGTTCGCGGCAAGGGCGTGTTGTTTTGGGGGACTCCTGCTAGACCGGTGCGGGAATATTTGCGGCAATTGGCGGAGTTGGCGCGGTTGGGGAAGAAGCGGTAGGTTCGCGATTGGGTTCTTGGGCAACAGCTAAATCCCCGCCCCTTCGACTTCGCTCAGGGCAGGCTCTGTCGCTGAGGAACGCGACAAGGACGGGGCACCCATCTTTTTTTTCGAAAAAAACACAGACTTGGCGGCTAGCAGTTGGGTTTGGGATCGTCGGACCCTGGTTGGGGTGCGGCTGGGGTGGCTGCTGGTAGTTGGGCTACCGGCTCGACACCGGTGGTGATCCGCGGCGGCTTGGGCCCGCGTTGTTCCTCGATTCCGCGCAAGTCGTCGAGGATGGCCTCGCGCTGGGCGCTGGTGCAATCGCGGGCGAAACGGCTGACGGCTTCGGTCAGGATGTCGTGATGGTGCAGGCTCTCGAGGCCGCCTTCGCGGGTCAGGTTGAGCCACAGGCGGTGGACCATGAGCACATCTTCATTTTTCATCGACGGAGTGTGGGGGCCGATACGGAAGGTGCTGACGGTACAGTCTGGTCTCACGATCTGCAAAACGAATTGAAGTTTTGGTTCTGGAATAGTTTCCCAGACGCGGCCGAGGGCGAAGGCTTGTTCCTCGGCGCTCATTTTGGCTGATAGCCCGGCGACGACGGCGGAGCATCCCAGGTTCTTGGCGGTATGGGCGATGGCCGACCAGACGTCGGCGGCGGGAACGACGAGGAGAGAAATCTTTTTGCCAAAGCCCTCGGCGACGCTGACGGCTTTGGTGAAAAGGGTTTGTTCGTAGTCGCTAAAGATTTGTTCGGCGGCGAGGTCGTAGGCTCCGGCGCCGGTTTGCGAGATGCGTGCGGACATGACGACGACGTCCTGCTCGCGAGTGTCGGTCTGGGCCAGCGTCCATTTCAAGTGGTTGAGCGTGTTGTAGTCACGCACCGTAACCAGGGTGCTGCCGGGGCGAATGCCCAAGGTTTCACTTTCGACGGTGTCGCGCTGCAAGAGCTGAAAGTGCTCTTTCATTTCCAGCTCGGCGAGGGCGTGTTTGCGGCGGTTCACCTTTTCGGAGATGGTAAAGATCACGAAGAAAATGGCGGAGA
>JAYTQD010000620.1:0-2761 GCA_043746935.1 Acidobacteriaceae bacterium
CGACGAAGCTGCCCCGCGGCAAGGATGCTAACGGCAATTGCGTGGCGATTTATCCCCACGCCGCGCTCCGTACCAATACCATTTTTGAAGTGGTGAGAGCGGCGGGTGGCCATACGGCTTGGGCAGACAAACATCCTGCTTATGATCTGGTGAACGGCAACTCCGGTAATGGAGTTGAGGATCTATACACTCCGGAAATTACCAGCGTCGGTGGGCCCGATGCTACCGCGAGCGTGGTTTGCACAGTCGCGAACGATGCCAAGAAGGTTCAGGCGATCCTGAACCAGATTCACGGCCTTCGGCATGACGGAACTGCGGGACCGGGAGTGCCGAGCGTGTTTGGTATGAACTTCCAAGCGGTAAGCGTGGGAGAGAAGTTGGCGAAGGACAATCGGGATCTGAGCTGTACATCGGATACCGATCCTGCGATCAATCAGCAGCCGGGCGGCTATCTGGATGGCGACGGCACGCCGACCGCTGTACTGGCTTATGGCCTACAGAAAACCGATGCTGCGCTGGCGAGCATGATTCAAGCACTGAAAGACCAGGGAATCTTCGATTCCACTTTGTTCATTGTTACGGCGAAGCACGGACAATCGCCGATTAATCCGGTGAAGGTGAACAAGCCGGGACACTTGGCTGATCTGGTGGCGGCGCTTCCCGATGGTGGCACGAATCCCGCTGCCATCGCCTTGGTCAACGCGGGGAACTGTAGTACCGGGCCGTGTGGCGCGGTCAGCGACGATGATGTGGCGCTGATTTGGCTGCAAGATCAGAGCCAGACCGCCAGCGTGGCGGCTTACCTGAATGCCAACGCGAATGCGCTCTTCATTGAGGATGTGATGGCGGGCAACGAGCTGAAGCTGAGGTTCAACAACCCGGCTACGGACAGCCGCACGCCGGACATCATTGTGCAGCCCGTGTACGGCGCCTTCTACAGCACTTCGAAAAAGAAGAATGCCGAGCACGGTGGGTTTAGCTACAGCGACACCAACGTGGGCCTGATTGTTTCCGGACCTGGATTTCGTGGCGGCGTGATTAAGACTCCAGTGGCTACGTCGCAGGTGGCGCCGACGATTCTCAAGGCTTTGGGGCTCAATCCTAGCGCGTTGAAATCGGTGCGAGTTGAGAAGACCGCGGCGCTGCCGGGATTGGGACAGTAGCGGTTTCGTTCACAACGGAAAGTCAGCCAACCAGCCATGAACGGGCTACCCTCTCCCGTGCATGGCTGGTTTTTTGTTCGGCGCGTTTATAATCGGCTTCGCGATGATTACGGTTTCCAAAGAAGACTATCTGAAGGCGATTTTCGAGGCGGAGAGCGAAGGTGAAGCCGTCATTTCGGCGACGCTGGCGAATTGGTTGGAGGTTTCGCCGCCTGCTGTGACGATGGCATTGCGCCGGCTGAAGCGCGATGGCCTGGTCGGGGTGGGCAAAGACGGGCGCGTGCGATTGAGCGTGGCGGGGAGGCGGATCGCGAAGCGTCTGGCGGTGCGTCACCATTTGATTGAACGGATGCTGACTGAGATTTTCGGGATGCCGTGGTACCGCACGCATGACGAAGCGGAGAGGCTGGAGCACGCGGTTTCAGCGGAGTTTGAGGCGCTGCTGGTGGAGAAACTGGGCCCTGGGGGAGCTTGTCCTCATGGGAATTTCGCAACCATTGAGAGTCCCGCGCAGAAACGAAAGCGGGGGCAGCAGCTTCTTTCTGAAGTGGAACTAGGTCATGCCTACACCGTGGCTAGTGTGTACGAACGAGATTCCAAGCTGGCGGAAATGCTGGACCAGCGCGGAATTCGGCCGGGAAGTGAGCTACAGGCGCGGGCGCGGAACTACGATCAAACTCTTTCGCTGAAGACGCCAGTGGGCGTGGTGGTTCTTGGCGGGCCGGCCGCCGAGAAAATCTGGGTTGTGCCCTCGTCGGCTTGCGGAGCCACATCCGCTACGGCCAAACGATAGTTAGCTATAGTTAACTCCGCGTGCTATACTCAAGCTAAGTACGCGGGGAGGCGGATGGAAACGCAGGTTTCGCGGGGCGGGCAAGTTTCTTTGGAGGGGATGCACAGTACGGTCCCTGTGCCCCCCGCGCACGCTGGCTTCTGGGAACACTGGCGAGCCTTCGTGGGGCCGGCCATCCTGATCAGTGTGGGTTACATGGACCCCGGCAATTGGGGGACGGACTTGCAGGGCGGGGCGCAGTTCAAGTATGGCCTCTTGTGGGTAGTGGGATTGGCCAGCCTCATGGCCATCTTCATGCAGGTGATTTCCGCCCGCCTGGGCGTGGTGACCGGCAAGGATCTCGCGCAATGCTGCCGCGACTGGTATCCCGCCTGGACGCGCTGGCCCAACTGGCTGATGTGCGAGGTGGCGATTGGCGCGTGTGATCTGGCGGAAGTGCTGGGGAGCGCGGTTGCGCTGAATTTGATGTTCCATATTCCGCTGCTGTGGGCGGTGATCATCACTGGATTGGATGTGCTGCTGCTCCTGGCGTTGCAGCGTTTTGGGATGCGAACGATTGAGGCGATTGTTCTTCTGCTGGTCGCGACCATTGGCGTTTGCTATTTTCTTGAAATCTTCGTTCTTCCGGTGACCCGGCCCAGTTTCCTGGAAATTGGGAACGCGCTGATCTCTCCTCACTTTCATCATGCGGGGATGCTGTATGTCGCCATTGGAATTATTGGGGCGACGGTGATGCCGCACAACCTGTATTTGCACTCGGCTCTGGTGCAGAGCCGCCGCTTGGAGAGGGACGAGGCGTCGATTC
>JAYTQD010000621.1:0-2757 GCA_043746935.1 Acidobacteriaceae bacterium
CTAGGTAGTTGTTTCACGTGAAACATTAGCCATTGCCGTTTTGATGGGGGAGCCGGTATGTTCACTTCGGCTCCCCTTTCTCACCTTTGGCAAACTGGAAGTCGTGGCTAGAGTTATCGCAATTGCAAATCAGAAGGGTGGGGTAGGCAAGACAACGACTGCGGTCAATCTCGCCGCGAGTCTTGCTGCAGCCGAGCAGCGGGTACTGCTGGTCGATGGCGATCCTCAAGGAAATGCCACCAGCGGGATCGGCATTGAGAAGGCGTCAGTGGACAGGACCATCTATGACGTTCTGCTAGATCCTTCCCTCATAGAGCAGGCAATTGTTCGCTCCGTGCAGTTTCGCCATCTGGATGTTGTGCCGGCGACCCCGGATTTGGCTGGTGCGGAAATAGAGCTCGTTGGCAAGGACGAACGTGAGCTCTCAATGCGCCATGCCCTCGTACCAATCCGCCCGGCGTATGATTTCATTCTTATTGATTGCCCTCCGTCACTCGGGCTGATCACATTAAACATGCTCGCTGCAGCTGACGCGCTATTGATTCCCTTGCAGTGCGAGTACTACGCACTCGAGGGGCTATCACAGCTCCTTAACACGATCCACCTGGTGCAGCAGGGTATTAATCCATCGCTGGCGATCGAAGGGGTTCTACTGACGATGTTCGATGCCAGACTCAACCTCTCGCGCCAGGTTGCCGCAGATGCGCGTGAGTATTTCGGTGCAAAGGTATTCCAGAATGTGATTCCTCGAAACGTCCGATTGGCCGAAGCACCAAGCTTTGGGAAGCCAATCATTTTATACGATGTCGCATCGGTCGGAGCGCAAGCCTATGTCGGCGTTGCGAAGGAGTTGATTGAACGTCAGCGAGTACATGCAAAGTCTAAATCGGAATGACAGCCATTCGCCTGACAATTGAAGGTTTTTACTTACGTGTAACTTGTTTTATAGCAATGACTTACATACAATAGCAAGGTATTATGTCAACTGAGAAAACAAACAGGCTCGGGCGTGGGCTTGATGCGATATTCTCCGCGCAACCAGCCTCAAGGGCTACGGATTCGCGCCCTGGGACAGCCGACGGCCTTGGGCTAAGACAAATTGCCGTTGCCTTGATTCGTCCGAATCCTCTGCAGCCCCGGAAAGAGTTCGATCCCGCTGAGCTTACTGAGCTCGAGTCCAGTATTCGTGCGAACGGACTGCTGCAGCCGATCGCCGTACGTGTTGCTGGCGGCACGTTTGAACTCATCGCCGGCGAGCGGCGCTTTCGAGCCGTACAACGCCTCGGATGGAGCGAGATCCCGGCCATCGTCCGTGACATCGACGACCGCACACTTCTCACACTTGCATTGGTCGAAAATCTGCAGCGTGCAGATTTGAATCCAATGGAAGAAGCGGAAGGGTATCAACAATTGCTCAGCCAGTTTTCCCTGACGCAGCAACAGGTTGCCGATGTTGTTGGGAAGGATCGTTCGACAATCGCCAACACGCTTCGCCTGCTCGCATTACCAACGGCAATTCGTGGAATGGTGCGTGAAGGCGCGCTGACGATTGGCCACGCGCGCGCCCTTCTCGCACTTGGCGATGATCAGCGAATGATTGAACTGGCACGCGACATTGTCGCCGAAGGCCTGAGCGTTCGCGCCGTCGAGCAGCGGGTGCGGGAGTCCGGCAAGAATACGAAAACCGCGCGCGCGGTCGCAAAGCCGCCGGCAATCGTTCGAGCGCTTGCGGAAATCAGCCGGATAGAGGAAGAGCTCCGCCGACGCCTGCAGACGGATGTGAAAGTGCATCTATCGTCAACAGACAAGGGTGAGGTGCGGATCTCATTTTACTCCGTCGATGATCTCGAGCGCGTACTCGATATCGTGCTGGGCGCGGCGCGCCACTCCCTATGAGCGTTGAAGGAAAGCGAACACCACGCAAGCCCCGTTCCCATGGCCACGGCAATGTGTTCTCTCGCGACTCCGGGTCAATGCTCATCCATATGCAACGGGAGAGCGGCCTGGCGCACCAGACCTTGACCCTACGGCCGTGGCAGGTACAGGTGCTGCGAATCGTCACGTCACGGTGGTTTTTTTCCGTACTCGCGATCGTCGCGTTGAGCTGGTTGTATTTTGCCATTCAGACCGCCCGCGTTCCGTTGCTTACAACGCGCATCTCACACCTCGAACAAGATGCACGCCGGCTCGACACGTTGCAGGTTCGACTCACGCAACTGCAGGCGCGATACGATCAGGTCCAAAAAATGCTCAGTACGCCGGGTGCCCCTGCGACATCCGTCCTCACTAAACCGTAGCACTCTCGCGGAGGAACCGTGGCAATGTTTGGAAAAGATGGGACAACGCGTTCAGAGGTCAGAGCCAATACTTCCGGCGAGGCAATGCTGTCGATCATCGCCAGCGGAATGCGGATCGTTGGCGACATTGAAAGTGCAGGCGTCATTAAAGTTGACGGACACATCGAGGGTTCGGTGAGTGGTGCCCGCCAGGTCTTAATTGCCCGCGGCGGGACAATTCACGGAAATGTCCACGCGGATGAGATCGTGATTGGTGGCCTCGTTGCCGGAACCGTCGTGGCCACCGAACGACTCGAACTTCAAGAGACCGCGGTGGTAAATGGCGACATCGAGACAACTTCGATTGTCGTGCTCGAGGGGGCCAAGATTAACGGGCTTGTACGAATGCGCGGGGTACATACCGACGGAGCCGACACCCAGAACCCAATGGAACCCCTCCGCATTAGCAGTGCACCTTAGA
>JAYTQD010000622.1:0-2756 GCA_043746935.1 Acidobacteriaceae bacterium
GCTCGTCGTCGAGGGCCGGATGGATGCGGATGAGCGTGTGGTCGTGGAAGTAGACGCCCATCTTGATCGACCGCCGCCGCCGGCCCGGCGCGCGCCGCCCCCAGCCGATCCGCGCCTGCACCCGCCCGCCGAAGTGGGCCTGGTTGAGCCGCCCGTAGATCTCGAGCAGGTCGTGGACCTCGCCGCGGGTCTCGAGCGCTGGCTCGGCCCGGCCCTCGCCCTGCTTGATGAGGTGGCGGTGCTGCCGGATGTAGTCGTCGATGACGCGGCCGGCGGCGCGGCGCCGAGGGCCGGCGAAGCCCGCGACCTCAATGCGAGACGGGCCGACGCAAACACTTCAGGCTCTCGACCACCGCCCGGCTCGCCTAGCGTAGAGAGAACTCGCGCGTTTCTTCCGCGACGGCTGGCTAAGACAATGGTAGCCATGATGCTCAAGGTCACATTCTCTCCCAATTGGTGGATGTCGCCGCTCGTGAAGAGAAGCAGCAGGAAAAGCTGGTAGATGTGGAAACCCGCGCCAGTCAGGAACTGGCGCAGTTACGTGACGCGTTAGCTGCCCGGGACAAAGAGCTCATAGCGATGCAGGCCGAGATGAAAGCGTTGCGCCAAGTCTCACAGCGGTTGATGGCGGCACGCTCAGCGAGCGAGCGCATAGTCGAAGTCGAGCGGTAGACCTACGAACTTGGCATTCGACGTGAGTGACTTGCGCCAGCCGCTCACTTATCCACAACGTCCTGGGCACCGAGTCCAGGCAAGCGTGTATCCGTTGTCGATAGCAGCCTCTTTCCGTTGACCAGACGAGCGGTAGGAGCCCCGCTACAATTCCACGATGTGCAGTCTTTCGCCACAATTCGGAGGTCGGCCTAGTACGCTGGTCCGACCGCGAGCTAATACATCCAGGAGCCTTTATCGTGACCATTATTCTAAAGCTACTGGTATACGGCGCGACGGCAGTCGTCGGCTTCATATTCCTAATCACTCTGGTCGGCGGAATCTTCCAAGTAATTGCTTCTGGAATCAGCGAACCGGCGCTCCTCGACCATGCAACTGCCCAGCGCATTATTCGGGAGTACGGTGCGGCGACACTGAAGCAAGTTGGGCGAGGCGCAGCCATATCCGATGCGCGGCGCCTTCCGTTTCCCAAGGCTAGGATTAAGCAAGCATTACTATTTGCTGCAGCGATGACATCTGACGACCAAGCCCGAGAGCAACTCAAGTGCGCCTATATGACCTTGGCCGACTGGCAAGACGGACTCGGAGACGATATTCCCGCCGACCTGGGGATCAGTACCGCGCCAAAAAACGACTTGCGTAAGTCAGCGCTTCACATTGCATCTGTATGTCGTCGCTTCCAGGAGTGGAGCCCGAGGATGCTCGAAGAATGTATAGCCTTAGGCGCTGAATTCGATGCCGTGCTTGCCAATATCGAAAGTGTGCTATCAGGGAACTTGTCGCCCAGCTGACTGACCATGCGAATATCAAATAGATCTATACGATTACGAAATCCTTTCTTTTCTTTCGGAACGCCTAACATCGCCGATGAGTGGCGGAGGAGCGCGCAGCGCGGGGGAGTCCACTCCATTGGCTGGTTAGACGTCGGACTACTCTTTCTTAATACTGTTTCTTCGTCCACGACCCCTCGCCGCACTTCTCTGTTCTCTTCCAGGCTTTTGTACGACCTTTCAAAGCTGAAAACAAGATAATCGGACCTTTCCTGAACCACCGACATCCGTTCCACAGGCGCGCCACTGATCTAGATTAGAACGGTGGGCCGCCGACCTTTCCAAATCAGGCGCGCCGAGGCGGCTTACTATAGGAACGACCAACCAGAACCGCGCCTATCTATTCTTATAAAACATTCTGCTCTGTGACTCGGAAGGCCAGCCAACCTCGTTCCTCTTGTCGATGCTTTCTCGGCCGTCACGGCCGGCACCAACAAAATGAATGGCGGATCTCCTTTCAAATTCAGCGTGTTGATACGGCGTTTGCAATCTGCTCTTTAAATTCGAGCAACTAAGGCTTCGTAAGCTTTCGTATCCGACGTCTAACGCGCCGATGAGTGGCGCCGGAGTGCGCAGCACGGAGGCGTCCACTCCATTGGCTGGTTAGGTGTCAGACTGGGCCAGCTTGAGTTGTATTTCTCTTCCATTTACTTTCGCCGACTGCCCCAACTCTCTTCTTGTCGTTTGTACGACCTTTCCAAGCCGAGAACAAGGTCATGAGGCCAGGTTAAATGCGGACCGATGTGCTTTCAAGTCAGGCGCACCACAGCGCTGGTTTTGAATCACGGACCAATGGCCTTTCCAATCTGGCGCGCCGAGGTGGCTCGTTACTTGATGTGCCACAGAGTCCCGCTTCTAAATTCACAAACGCTTGCGTTTAGCTACCGTGCGCTGGACCAGCTATGCACCAATTCTTGGAAATGTTTTCTCGCCACATAAGATCTACGCCAATAAAACAGATAGCGAAGCACATTTGTCTTTCAGCCCGGCAAGCATCCCTGTCCGATTGCATGCTGAGGTGGCCACACCTAGGCTTTCGACTATGACACCTAACGCGCCGATGAGCGGCGCTGAGGCGCGCAGCGCGGAGGCGTCCGCTCCATTGGCTGGTTAGGCGGCAGACTGGGCCAGCTTGGGTTTGCTTTCTCTTCAATGTGCTTTCGATGGCCTTCTCGAATCTCTTCCAGTCTTTTGTACGACCTTTCCAACCCGACGACAAGGTCTTACGGCCTTTCAATGCCCACCGATCTCAGT
>JAYTQD010000623.1:0-2754 GCA_043746935.1 Acidobacteriaceae bacterium
GCCGTAATGCTCCAACCCGAACGAAGCCGTCCCGATACCGAGACGCGAAACCCGTAAACCACTTGCCCCAAGTTCAATGAACTGCATACGAGTTCAAAATGCCGCAACAGGATTCTCCGTAGTGTATCGAAATTAGTCGGGTGCCGGGTGCCCCGTCCTTGTCGCGTTCTTCAGCGACAGGGCGGGGAATTTCCGTCTAAGCCAACCGGTAAAACCCTCTCTGCGCCACCGGCCCCTTCAACAACGATTTCACATTCCCCTTCGCCCGCGCCTGGGCCATCCCCGCAAACGTCTCCTCCACCGCCGTCAAATACCCGTCCACATGCTGGTGCGTATGCGCCAGGGAAGGCTTGAACTGGTTGTACGTCAGATATCCTTTTTCCAACATCATCTGGATAAAGAGCGTGGTTAGAGCCAATTCTTGCTCGTCTTCAATCGCGAAGTGGCAAAGACTCGGCAACCCGCTGGCATGCAGCTTCAGCCCCGCCTTCCGCGCCGCCTTCTCCCATCCCTCCATCACCCGGCTGCCTATCGCAATCAAATGCTGCGCCGCTTTTTCTCGCCGGAATTTCCGGATCGTCGCCAGCGCTGCCGTCGGACCAATCCGTTCTGTCCAATTCGTGCTGCTGATAAACGTCGATTGCGCCGCCTGCATCACATCTTCCCGCCCCAGCACTACCGACATCGCATAACCATTGGCGATCGCTTTCGCAAACACCGCCACATCCGGCGCAACCTTCAACAACAGATGGATCCCGCCATCCGTCATGCGAAACCCTGTCGTAATTTCGTCAAAAATCAAAACCGCCCCAACCGAATCCGCTACGCTCCGCACCTGCTGCAAGAACCCTTCCGCCGGTTCCGTCCCACGCTGTGGCTCCATTACGATCGCCGCCAATTGCCCCGGGTTTTCCCGCACAATCGCCTGCAACTGATCAATCCGGTTGTAATGAAAAGGCAGCGCCGTCCCCGTCAGGCCACGCGGAACCCCGCGCGGTTCCAAACCTGGAAGAAGATGCGCGTCCAGGGCCTCGTCCTCCGCTAAGTTCGCCGCCAGGTACCAGTCCGCCCAGCCGTGATACCCGCAGAAGGCGACTTTGTCGCGCCGCGTATGGGCCCGCGCAATCCGCACCGCCATCGCCATCGCCTCACCTCCACCCCGCGCGTAGCGCGCCATTTGCGCCCATGGATGCAGCTCAATCAGCAGATCCGCCAGCTCCACTTCCTCCGCACAATTCAGCGTCGAGGCCACCCCTTGGTCGATAGCCGCCTTCACCGCTGCATCCACCTCGGGATCGGCATACCCCAGCACGCACGCCCCAATCCCCATCATGCTCATGTCCGTGAATGTCCGCCCATCCAAATCCGTAATCTCCACACCACTCGCCTTCGCAAAGTACGAAGGCCACTGCTCCGGCAAATACATCGACGGCCGCTTCGACAATAGCTGCGTACCCCCAGGAATCACCCGGCAAGCCCGCGAAAACATATCCCAACCCTTCATGCGTCTCCTATTTTGTCCTGTCATCTTGAGCGCAGCATTCGCGCGCGTCAGCGCGGGAATGCGTAGTCGAAAGACCCCGGTACACTTGGCCCGGCTTCACTCTTGCAAGTTTCTCACCGTACACCCTCGCAGTAAGACTCCAAGCGTTTCCCCAAAGTCCTCTGTCGGTAAGCCACTTGATCAGAGTCTCCCAAGACCGGCTTTAGCCGCTGCGGTAAGAATTTCGCTCAAGCGGTTTCTAATCCTCCAGCACAGCCCTATAATTCTGCGCCTCAATCAAATGCCGATTGATCTCAGCCACCTCGGGATTCCGTTCCAAAAATGCAATCACCTCCGCCAAGGGGAAAATTCGCCCCTCCCGCCCCAGCTCGCAATAAACACGCTCCACCAACTCGAAATCTAAAGGATGATCGACCGTCAATCGCAATGTTGGGTAATGCGCCTCGGCAAACAGCTTGCCACAGCGAAATCTCTTCTTCTGGTGCCAAACAAACCGCGTCACATGTTCACGATCCCGCGCATCCGTCGCTTCCCGCCAGGCTTGTTCCAGCGCTGCGAAACTCAGGCACTCCGCATCCAGACCATCCGGAAGGCGCCCCGCCGTCAGTCCCTCGGCATCTGCTCCAGCCGCAACTGAAACGTAGTCAAACTCGCCCGTACGGTACATGGCAAACAGTTTTTCCACCGTTCCAGGATCGATCAGCGGGCAATCCGCCGTCACACGCAGCACCGGATCTCCGCCATAGCGGCGGGCCGCCCCATGAAATCGGTCCAACACATCCGTCTCGCTGCCCGCCCAAAAAGAAATCCTTTGCTCGCGGCAGTACGTCCGCAACGTCTGATTCGCGGCATCATCCGGCACCGCCACAACAATGTCGTCAATGGAAGGAGCGGCGCGCAGCCTTTCCACGATGTGCAGCAAAACGGGCTTTCCGCACAGGGGCTTGAGCACTTTGCCCGGAAAGCGGCTCGATCCCATGCGCGCCTGGATCACCGCGAGCGTGCTCATTTTCGTGCGCCTTGCAGTTCCAGTCTCTTCTTCCGCATCGGCCGCAATCCATCACTGGGATCCGCCCGCCAATCTCTCTCTTCCAGTTCGCTCGCCGACGGCCCCACCACGCCATCGCCCTCCGCCACCCAACCCGTGCGCACCGCGGCAATCACCGGCCTCATCTGCTCCGGTAGCCAGCAGTGCCCCGCCGCAAATTCCGGCCCTTGCCCTTCCAAATCGTAATGAAACTCCACCATCG
>JAYTQD010000624.1:0-7293 GCA_043746935.1 Acidobacteriaceae bacterium
CTGATGTCGTTGCCGATTTGTTCACGCAGGGCTTCGGGCGAGGAGAACTTGATTTCGGGGCGGAGGCGGCGGAGAAAGAACACTTCCATTTCCGTGTCCTCGCTGAGATCGACGGGATGGAAATCCAGTAAGTGCGTCTCGATGGCGAAGGAATCCGCGCCAAACGTTGGCCGATTTCCGATGTTGGTCACGGAATCGAATATTTCTTCGCGCACGCGCGTTCGTGAGACGTAAACGCCATTCTGCGGGACGAGTTCACGGTAAGGCGCCAGATTGATGGTGGGAACGGTGTACTTTGAGCCATAGCCGCGTCCCGTAGCGGGTGAAGAGAGCAGGCTGAAGACGCGTCCGAGCAAGTGACGGGCCAGGTGTGCCTTTCCGTCTTCGAGAAGCCGGCGGATGGCGCTGCTAGAGACCTCGACACCGCGTAGACGCATTTCCGGGTAAGAAAATACTGCAAAGCCAAACTCGCGTCCGAATTCCGTGAGCGTGTGAATATCTCCCGCGCCTTTGTTCCCAAAGCGGAAGTTAAAACCCTCGTGGACCTCGCTGGCATGGAGTCCGTCACGCAGGATCGTCTGTGCAAATTCGCGGGCTGGGGTGAGCTGCATGGCTTCATTGAAGGGAAGCAGGGCCACGGCATCGAGGCCGGCTGCGGCGAAGAGGCGCAGTTTTTCCGGTTCCGGCGTCAACAGCTTCAGCGTCGATCCTGGGCGCAAATACCGCGCTGGGTGAGGATTGAACGTGACCGCCACGGAGCGGGAGTGGTTTTCCCGCGCGCGCCGCACGATTTCCGCCAACATGTGTCGGTGAGCGCGATGAATGCCGTCAAAGTTGCCCACGCTGACAATCGCGGGACCAAACTCCGGTGGAATCTCGCTGAGCTGACGAAAGACTTGCATCTAGATTTCAAACTCCAGCTTCAGCCCGTCGTGAGCAAGTTGTACGCCGGGTGGAAGCATGCGATTCGTTTCCGCGTGTGCCAGATCGTGACAGATGTGGGTGAAGTACGTACTCTTCGCTTGAAGTCGGCCAGCGATACGTAAGGAGTTTTCGATTGTGGAGTGGGTTGGATGGGGCTTGTGGCGCAGGGCGTCAAGGAACAGAATGTCGAGGCCGACTAGTTTTTGCATGGAACTTTCTGGAATCTCCGAGAAATCCGTCAAGTACGCGGCCGTGCCAAAGCGGAAGCCCCAGACTTCCGCATCGCCATGAAGGACGGAGATTGGCTCGAATCTCGCGCCAAATAGATCCAGAGGGTTTTCGAGGGGCTTTAGTTCAACCTGTGGCAGATTGCCGTGCTTATAAACAGCGTCGAAAGCGTAGCGAAACATTGTGTAGATGACAGCGGAATGCTCTGGGGCGGCATACAGGGGAATTTTGTTGGGGCGGTGGAAACTCAGCGGACGGAGGTCATCGAGGCCGAGCACGTGGTCGGCGTGAGCGTGGGTGTAAAGGACAGCGTCAATTTTACTGATATTTTCGCGCAACGCTTGCTCGCGGAAATCGGGGGTGGTGTCGATAAGAACTACGTTCCCGCCGAATTCGACGAGCACCGATGGGCGTGAGCGGCGGTCGCGCGGATCGGGCGAGTGACAGACCACGCAGTCGCAGCCCAGAGTAGGCACTCCCATTGAGGTGCCACTGCCGAGGACGGTGAGGGTAGCTTTCATCCCGCGGTTTTACCGAACCAACGGGCCTGGGCCAGGAGTTCCAGGTGCAGCCACGCCAGGTCGCGGGCCGCGCGCCAGGGCGTTGGTCACTTCCAGATAGGCCATGCGTAGTTCGTACAGAGCGTTCTGCAAGAAGTTTTGTTCGGCGGCAGTGAGGTTGCCCTTTGTTTTCTTCGCAAGTAAGCCAATCGTGTCGATGGTTTGCCGCGCGCTGATGATGTCGAGGCGGGGTTGGCCGTTGGGTTCGTGAGCGAGGCCGAGTTGCATAAGCGAAGTCATGTAGAGTGAACCTAAGAAACGCTCGAATGTGACTTCCAAATCTGCTACGCCCGCTCCCATTTCCTTACCGATAGCTTCGTCCATGGAGCGGTTGGTCTGTTGGTAAGCGTTGGCTTGAGCGGATTGTTCCTCGTCCGAAGGAGGCGGTGGTGCTTCGGCCTGCGGCTCCGCTTCAGCAGCCGAGGCTTCAATTTCGGGAATGGTTGCGGCTAGCGGTGGCTCGACGGCGAACAACGCTTGGTTCGCAGCGCTAGTCTCTGTTTCGCTCTCCGTTTCGGAGCGCAACTCGCCCTCCGTGGAGAACAGCCGCCGGTCGGATACTGTGAAACTCTCTTCTTCTCTTCTTTTTGCCATGGGGACTCTCAGGATTGTAGAAGTTCTTGCAATGGAAATACGTGTCGCTGCACCGGCGCGCCGTGAACAGTCAGTGCCTTGCTAAAAGCTTCACGCCGCAGATAGCCCAACGCAATCATTTTTTCGCTGCCGGGCGCGGTGATGTTCGCAGTGCTCGTAATTTCACCAACGTCTTTACCGTCAGTCTCGATCTTGTCTCCCGGGGCGCAGGGCGCGGTCAGCTCAAAACCTGAGAAAACACGATGCACCTGGCCTCGCGACCGGATACGTTCCACAATTTCCTGGCCTACATAGCAGCCTTTGGCGAAGTGCAAAGCACGTTCCTGACCGGTTTCCTGGGGTAGATCGCGCTCGCGGATGTCCTCACCATAAAGCGGAATACCTGCCGCCATTCGGTACAGCCGCAGTGCCGCAACGCCAATGGGTGCCGCTCCGCCTTTTCGCAGAGCTTCCTGCAAGGCAAGGGAATGTTGCGGGTCGATCCAGATTTCGTAAGCCTCACCCTTCCAAGCTTCAGCGCGGGTTAGCGTAATCGCGGAGCCATGCCAAGCCAGGTCAATCAGTTGCAGCGGAGCGAGTTCCGGGACGTCCATGCCCACCGCCTCCAGCACGCTTTGCGCCTTGGGTCCTTGCACGCCAACAGCGGCGAGGCGATCGCTGGCGTTCTCAATCGCAACGTCGTCCATGACGATGTAGTGATCCAAGATGCCGAGCAATTTCTCAGCCTGACCGCGATCAATATCCAGGACAATCTTCTCGCCGCGATTGAAGGCATAAAGGTCGCCTTGAATCTTTCCTTGAGGGTTGAGCAAAAACGCATATAGCCCATGATTCAAGGCTAGGTCTCGAACATTGTTGGTGACCATTCCGTTGAGCCAACGAGTGCGGTCCTCGCCCGTGATAGCAATCTTGCTGCGGGTGTCGAGGGGGTAAACGCCGCAGCTGGTAATTAGGCTCCGCAGTTCGGCGGAGGCGCGAGGATCATCCGCCAGCACAGCGGCGTCCGGCGAGGCTGGACGTACCTCCGGAGCCTTGCTTTCCGAAGCTCCGCTTTGAAGATCAGTTACCATCGCTAGAGTCGATTATAGCCGAGAGACCGAATGCCTGAATCCTGCCAGACCGGCCCCGAAAACCGCTCCCGAACGCCGTTCGACAAAATCCCATTCAACAAAATAACGAGAAGCGCTGCCAGCCGGCTGTTCGTGTGCGCCGCTCTCTGGCTGGGGGCGGCCTCTACGCATGTTGCTCAGGCCCAATCCAGCGCCACCCCTGCATCGAACGAACAGAAGTCGAACGAACAAAAGACGACCGAACACAAGATGTCCGCCGCCGAGGCCACGGAACTCTTCCGCTCGGTCGATGACATCCTGAAATTTGCCAGCACGGAAACCGCCCTGCCGCAGCGTGAACCGGTGAAGCGACGCTTGGTCAATCGCGATGAAGTCGTCGCCTATCTCGACAAGCACATGGACGAGGACGAAGATTCGCAACGCTTCCGCCGCAGCGAGGTCGTCCTGAAGAAATTCGGCCTGATCCCCCGCGACTTCGACTTGAGGACGTTTCTCATCGGCCTGCTGCGCGAGCAGATTGCCGGCTACTATGACCCCGCCACTAAAACCGTGAATCTGCTCGACTGGGTGGATGCCGAGCAACAGAAGCCCGTGCTCGCCCACGAGCTGACGCATGCCCTGCAAGACCAGAGTTTTGATCTACTGAAGTGGATGAAGGGAACCGAGAAAGATCTGATTACCATCGAGAAGCCGACCTCGCTCGATTTTGAACTCGATGAAGCCGCCGAAGCGCGGCAGGCTGTCGTCGAAGGCCAAGCCACGGTCACGCTGATCGACTACCAGTTGATTCCCGCTGGAATGTCGATGGCCAGTTCGCCGCAAATTGTCGAGGCTATGCGGGAAACCATGCTGGTGGGAACGCCGGATTCGGTGCAATTCCAGAAAGCGCCGCTGTTTCTGAAGGAAGCACTGACGTTTCCGTATCGCTATGGACTGGGTTTCGTGGGCGAGGTGGTGGCCAAGCGCGGGAAGGCTGGCGCAAATGCGCTATTCCAGAATCCCCCGGTGACGACGCGGCAAATCATGGAGCCGGTGACCTATCTTTCCGGCGAGAAGCTGCCCGCCATGCCAGTGCCTGACTTCAAGCATTTGTTTAAGGATTACGACACCGTGGACGTAGGCGGCTTCGGCGAGTTTGATACCTGCATGCTGGTGGGGCAGCTTGCCAGTCGGGTCGTGGCTCGACAGGTATATCCCGGATGGCGCGGCGGGTATTACTATGCTGTGCGGCCGAAGGGAAAAACTTCGGCGCCGTTGGGATTGTTGTATGTTTCGCGATGGTCGAGCGTGGAGAAGGCTGCGCAGTTCGGCGCGATTTATGCGGAGGGGTTGGCGGCACGGTACCGGAGGGCAGTTGAAGTAAAGGTTGAAGGCCCTGGGGCGAGGGCTTCCACCGATGCGAGGGGTTGGAACACGGAAGAAGGGTCGATCTTAATCGAGCAGAGAGGCGACTTGGTATTGGTTGCCGAGAGTCTCGATGACGAAGAACGGCTGGCCGACATTGTTTTCGCGCAGGCCTTCGCAGCCGAAAGCAAGTAAATCTGAGTTGCTCTCGCTATAATGCAGAGTTCACCGGCAGCACTCAGCAGGAAAATCGTGGCAGGAGGGTTTGTGGCACAAGCAGAAATCGGAATCATCGGGGGCAGTGGGCTGTATACCATGCCGGGTCTTACCGGCATTGAAGAAGTGCGACTGGCTACTCCGTTTGGTGATCCCTCGGACGCTTACATCACGGGTGTGCTTGAAGGCCGCAAAGTCGCGTTTTTAGCGCGGCACGCGCGCGGGCACATGCTGCTGCCGACGGAGCTCAATTTTCGCGCCAACATCCACGGCTTCAAGCAACTGGGCGTCGAGCGCATTGTGTCTGTCTCGGCGGTAGGTTCGCTGAAGGAAGAGCACAAGCCCACCGAGTTCGTTATGCCCGACCAGTTCGTCGACCGCACCACGCAGCGCGTCTCCACGTTTTTTGGCGGCGGAGTCGTAGCGCATGTGGGCTTCGGCGACCCTGTCTGCGGCGAAATGGCGAAGGTTGTCGATGGCGCCTGTAAAAAGGTTGGAGTGGTAGGGAAACTCGGCGGCACCTACGTCTGCATGGAAGGTCCGCAATTTTCCACCAAAGCTGAATCTAATCTCTACCGTAGTTGGGGCATGGATGTCATCGGCATGACCAACTTGCAAGAAGCCAAGCTCGCGCGCGAAGCCGAAATTTGCTACGTGACGGTGGCGATGGTCACGGACTACGACTGCTGGCACCCGGCGCACGATGCGGTCACTGTCGATCAAATCGTAGCCGTGCTGCACAAGAATGCTGAGAATGCGGCCAAGGTGGTCCGGCAGACGGTAGCCGCCATGCCCGCGCAGCGCGGGTGCAAATGCGGTTCCGCGCTGGCCCATGCCATTCTCACCGACCGCACTAAGATTCCCGCCGAAGCCCGTCAACGTCTCGGATTGCTTCTCAACAAATATCTCGATGCAGGAAAGTAAAAGTAAAAACGAATGAGCATTCTAGCGGTAGGTTCCGTTGCGTTTGACACCATTACTACGCCCACCGGTCACGTCGACAACGAGCTAGGCGGTTCCGCCACGTATTTCGGTTTGGCGGCCAGCTACTTCGCGCCGGTGCGTATCGTGGCCGTCGTTGGCGATGACTTCACAGCCGAGCACGAAGGCGTGTTAAAAGCTCGCGGCGTGGATACACGCGGCATTGAGCGCGCCCCGGGCAAGACGTTTCGCTGGGGTGGACGGTATACCGAAAATTTCAACGAGGCTAAGACTGACTTTACCGATTTGAATGTCTTCGAGAAATTCCAGCCGCGGATTCCGAAAGAGTACGCCGATTCCAAGCTGCTCTTTCTCGGCAACATCCACCCCACCCTGCAATCCACCGTGCGCCGCGAGCTGCCCAACGCGAAGCTGGTCGGCGGCGATACCATGAATTTCTGGATTCACAGCGCGCTGCCGGAACTCCATGAGACCCTGCGCGGCGTCGACGTTCTGCTGATCAACGACACCGAAGCCAAGATGATGAGCGGCGAAAGCAATCTGCTGCGAGCTTCGCAAAAAGTTCTTGCCATGGGGCCAAAGGCTCTGGTCATCAAACACGGCGAATACGGCGCAACCATTTTCTTCCGTGAAGGTGCGTTCGGAATCGGACGCCACCCGTTTCGCGCGCCCGCGCTGCCGCTTGACGAAGTAAAAGATCCAACCGGCGCCGGGGATTCCTTTGCTGGCGGCTTCATGGGCTACATCGCCTCGCAAGACGAGATGAACCGGGAAGTCCTCAAGCGAGCTTTGTTTTACGGCGGTGTCATGGGATCGTTTGCCGTGGAGAGCTTCGGCACACACCGACTGCGCAACTTGAAGCGCGAAGAAATCGAAGAACGCTTCGAAATCTTCCGCGAACTCACGCACCTCGAATAAGAATGATTTGGCGGCGCAGCGCTTGAACTATAAGATACACAACTGGGAAACACGGGCCGTTGTTGCGCTAGCGGCCTGTGCCTCGCTATTCGCGTTCCTCTACTACTTCCACCACAACCAGATCCTGCTCTATGGCGACGCCGAAGGCCACATCAACATCGCCCGCCGCGTCTTCGATTCCCGCAGCCCTGGGCCACTGCAATTGGGCACAGTCTGGCTGCCGCTCCCGCATTTACTCATGTTGCCGTTCCTGATCTCGGACTGGGCCTGGCGCACCGCCGTGGGCGGGTCCATCCCGTCAATGATCGCCTATGCATGTTCCGTTCTAGGAATCTTCCGTCTGGTACGCTCAAGCCTCGGGGCGAACGCGAGATTCGCCGCCTGGTTCGCCGTGCTCGCCTTCGCCGGAAATCCCAGCCTCATCTACCTCCAAACCACCGCCATGACCGAGCCGCTCTATCTGGCGTTCTTCATCTGGGCGGTAACGCACTTGCTGG
>JAYTQD010000625.1:0-2740 GCA_043746935.1 Acidobacteriaceae bacterium
GGCGGTGCTCGACGTGGGCATCAACCGGGTGACGGAGCGAGCGGAGTTCGAGCGGCTATTTGCCGGAAATGCCAAACGGGAGGCAACGTTTGCCGCCAAGGGATCGACTCTGGTGGGCGATGTGCATCCGGAAGTGATGGAGATCGCGGGTGCTTTCACGCCGGTGCCCGGTGGTGTTGGGCCGTTGACCATCGCCATGTTGATGAGCAATACGGTGAAAGCAGCTCGGATGCGGCGCGGCGTGAAGCAGGGGAATCCGGTGGCGGTTTGAGGCAGACTTGCTCAAGGTAGGTCTTACAGGCGCAATCGGCAGCGGAAAGTCCACCGTGGCCAAGATGTTTGCGTCGCTCGGCGCGCACGTCGCCGACGCGGATACCATGGCGCGCGAGCTTCTGCAACCTGGGCAAAGTGTGTACGAGGAAGTGGTGCGGGGGTTTGGGCATGGAATTCTGAATTCCGATGGCACCATCGACCGGAAGAAACTGGCCGATGTGGCTTTTGGGACGCTGGAAAACCCGAAAGGCCGTGCTTGGGAACTCAATGCCATTGTGCATCCAGCGGTCGGGCGAGCGCAGCAAGAGTGGATGGCGGACATTGGGAACGCGGACCCGGGTGCGATTGTAGTGGTCGAAGCCGCTTTAATCTTCGAGGCTGGCCTGCAAGGGCAGTTTGACCGGATTGTGGTGGTGACGTGCCCCATCGAAACACGCGTTCAGCGTTGGATGTCGCGCAATCAGGTGGACGAAGTGTCCGTGCGTCAAGAACTGGAGCGTCGCATGGCGGCGCAGTGGCCGGAGGAGAAGAAGATCGCGGCGGCAGATGTCGTGATCGACAACTCGGGAAGCACGACAGCTACGGAGGCACAGGTGCGGGATATGTTTGCACGAATGAAACAGGATGCGATAGAGCAGCGGTAGAACCAAGAGAGAGGGTTTGGTTTTCCAGTGATACAACCCCACTTAGGAGCGGAGATATGCCTGCCAAGAAAATCGCCGTATTTCTATTTGCATTTTTGTCTTGCTTTATCTCATTAACGACGACTGTATGTTCGCAGCAACCGCCACTCTCCAATCTGGAGCGTGATCGCGCTCTGGGGATGTTGCAGGTAGTGAGCAACGAGGTACGGAACCACTACTACGACCAGAAACTCCATGGGGTCGATTGGGATGCCAAGGTGGCCGAGGCAAGACAGAAAATTGATCATGCGACATCTTTCAACATGGCGATGTCTCACATCGCAGCGGCACTGGATGCGCTGAACGACTCGCATACGTTTTTCCTGCCACCGCAACATGCCTATCGCCACGATTTTGGCTGGCAATATCAGATGTTCGGAGACCGATGTTTCGTGACCCGGGTTCGGCCGAATAGTGACGCCAGCGCGAAAGGCGTCAAATCGGGAGACGAAGTACTCACCATCAATGGATATGCTCCGACCCGCGACTCACTGTGGAAATTACAGTTTATGTTCTCGGTGCTCAGGCCCCAACCGGAGTTGCAATTGGGTTTGCGTGATCCCTCAGGAAGCCAGCGTCAGGTCGCGGTGGCAGCCAATATGCGTGCCAAGAAGCGGGTGACCGATCTGACCGGAGCTGATATTTTTGACCTCATACGTGAGGGAGAAACCGAAGAACATCTTATGCGGGCTCGCTATGCAGAATTTGGTGACGACTTGCTCGTCCTGAAAGTTCCAGAGTTTTCCTTTTCCCCGAGTGAAGTGGATAGCATGATTGGCAAGGCTCGCAAGCACAAAAATCTGATTATGGACTTGCGCGGAAATCCCGGCGGAGCGGTAGAGACTTTGAAGGGTTTGGTGGGGGGATTGTTTGAGAAGGAAATAAAAATTGGAGACCGTGTGAGCCGAAAGGACGCCAAGCCTCTAATCGCTAAGGCCTCGCGCAACCCGTTTGGCGGAAAGCTGGTTGTTTTGGTGGATAGCAGATCGGCGTCTGCGGCTGAATTACTGGCACGGATCGTACAGGTTGAAAAGCGAGGACTCGTTCTTGGGGATCACACCTCGGGTAGTGTTATGGAGGCAAGGCACTACAACGAACAAATGGGTACAGACACACTAATTTTTTATGGTGCATCGGTGACGGATGCCGATCTCATCATGACAGACGGCAACAGCTTGGAGCATCGCGGAGTCATTCCGGACGAAATCCTTGTGCCGAGCGCGGCGGCTCTAGCGCGTGGGCTTGATCCGGTACTGGCTCGCGCTGCTGAAGTACTGGGCGTGAAGGTGACCCCGGAAGATGCCAGCAAGGCATTTCCCTACGAGTGGCCGCCGGAGTAGTGTGCCATCGAACGATTTTGGCATTTGTCGGGAGTGCGGCGTCAGGCGAGCCTCGGGAGGTTGAGTTGCATCCAAGGGATGAGCGGTATTCTGGTTAGGAAAGTTGTTTGGTGGCAAAGGAGCTTTCATGAAAATACTGCGGCCTTTTCTATTCGGTGTTTTGATCGCGGGTGGATTTTTCTATTTCACGACGTGGCGGCATAGTGGTGCGAGTCTGGCTAGGTTGGTGAGTCAGCCTTCGCGTCTGGAAATTACAGAGGCCGCTGCGCCAGAGACCCCGGATGAAGAAGAGCAGAACAACATCGGCGTCTACAAGCGAGCCTTGCCCAGCGTAGTGAATATTACGTCGCGCGCGATGGCGTTTGATTTCTTTTATGGCGCGGTGCCGCAAGAGGGGCAAGGGTCCGGTTTTGTGATCGACAAGGAAGGCCGCATTCTTACGAA
>JAYTQD010000626.1:0-2738 GCA_043746935.1 Acidobacteriaceae bacterium
CCGCCGCGATCCAGAACCTTCTGAAAATGCTGTTGTTCGGGACGTTGCTTGAACTGCACGATCACCCGAACGATCTTGTCTTCGGAAGGCGAAACGCTGGCACGGTCGGCCAAGCTGGAAAGCTCGGACGAAAGTCTCTGGATACGCCCTGTACCGCGCCCTTCTCCACGTGATCCCGTCGGCCATGCCTGCGAGAAGGCCATGCCCGTCATCAGCGTAATGGCGGCTGCGATGGCGGCAATGTTGCCCCAGACGGCGATGCATCTGCTGTTCCGGTCTCTCCGACTAGTTTTACCGCAATTCGAACTGCTCACTGAAAGCCTCTTTTCGGGTCACTTCCGCGGCAGACGGCCCGTAACCCACCTCAACTTATGCACGCTATACGCCATGTGGTTGGTCTGTAAGATACTGATTCTAATAGAGTAAGCCGGGGTTTCCCGTGTATGCTTGGACAGTGTGTCTTAGTTCAGCTCGCTATCCTGGACAAGTTGTCTTCTGAGCTTCGGATTCCGGTTGTAGGTCTTGCCGCAAAAAACGGGATGCGCTTCGGAAAGCGCATCCCAATACCGCGAGTTCATCTCAGTGGTTACTTTTGGCTGCCTTTTACTCGTCCCCAGCGGCATCGACGGAACTGGCCTGGTTCAGGTCGGTGGCATTGCCCCAAACTACGCTTGACCCCGCCGTCCCGCCGCCACCCGTGGAGTTGCCCCAAACTACACTGAATCCGGCTACTGTGTTGTTGCCCCAGACGACGGAATTACCCCACACCACGGAGTTCCCCCAGACTACGGAGTTCCCCCAAACCACGGAGTTGCCGTTGACCAGCGATACGGTGCCGTTGGTGGAGTTGTAGACCGCTGCGGGGGAGAGAGCAGATCCCACCGTGGCAGGCGCCAAGTCGGTATTTTGCAAGCCCGCGTTCACATCCAGATAACCCGATCCCACCGTAAACATATCGTAATACGATGTATAGGTCTGCCCCGTGACGGGATCGGTCGCTACGCTCGAGGTTGGGAACGTCTTGTAGGCCGTCTTCATCAAGCGGGCCTTGATTTGGTCCGGCGTCAGGCTTGCATTTTGCTGTAGCAGCATGGCGACAGCGCCGCTGACGACGGGTGTCGCCATGCTGGTGCCGCTGAGGATGAAGTAGTCGGGATTGTTATCGAACGTCCCGATGACGCGGTTGGCTGGATACGCGGTGTCGAGTGTGCTGCCATGATCAATCGCCGACTTCACCAGATTGCCGGGCGCTAGAATGTCCGGCTTCACCACGTGGTCATAGGTGGTCGGACCCTTGGAGCTGTAGCTTGCGATCCGATCATCGGTACGGGCCGCGGTGCCCATGCTCTTCATCGCGCCTACCGTCAAAACCATGGGATCGTTTCCGGGCGCGGTGATGGTGCCATAGCCGTTGCTGCCGTTAACGCTCAACCGGCCATAGTTCCCCGCCGCCGCTACCACCACGATTCCCGCCTGCCACGCGGCTTCCACCGCCTGACACAGGGGATCTGCGGCGTAGTAATTCCATACGGGACGCCCGAGCGATAAGTTGATCACGCGGATGTTGTAGGTACTCTTCAGCGCGACAGCCCGCTGGATCGCGGCGATGACATTGCTGTCCGCGCCTCCGCCGTTCTGGTCGAGCACGCGCAAATCTACAAAGTTCACATTCGGGACAACTCCGAGATACAGGCCATTGGAGAGCTTCCCGTTCCCACCGAGGATGCCCGCTACGTGCGTTCCATGCCCGTAGGTGTCATAGACCACGTGTCCCGCGGCATCGGTGATGCTGGTGCCGGTAAAGTCCTGGTGATACAGGACGCGCGAGATGGTTCCCGTGCTCTTGGAGAAATCCAGGTGCGTGTCGTTGATCCCGCTGTCGATGACCGCCACGGTCACGCCCGTTCCGTCGTGCCCCGCCTGGAACGCTACGTCAGCACCGACGGCGGCATTGCTCAGGTCATCCGCGGCTTTGAGAGGGTGGTCCGGGCTGATGAAACGCACCTCCGGAGCACTCGCCATTTCACGCAACGCGCTCACAGATACAGTAAACACGCCGGATTGCACCAGATCGAGACGGCGATGAAAGAGTCCGCCGAGATTTTGAATTCGAACGATGTGCGAGCCAGCCGGCACTTGGCGAAACTGAACAATCACGCGGACCTTCTGCTGAGACGCCGAATTCGACACCGAGCTGCCCGCGCGCGCCGATAGACTGGCAAGCTCGGGGGAAAGTTTAGCGATAGCGGCATCGCTTTGGCCTAAAACAGGGACAGCCAGCGCGAAGATGATCGCGCATATCGTGACAAAAGCGCTGCTCCGCGCAGCTACCCCGCGGATATTTGATGGTTCACTATTTTTTAGTTGATTCAGAACAGTTTGACCTAGCACAGTATCCTCCGGTGGTCCCCGCTTGAGCACACGAGGACATGTGCAATTGCTCGCACGGTTAGTTCCACTTTGGGAAAGATACTCTAAGTTACTGATTTGATTACTAAGGCAGGTTGTCGTTTGGAAGGAGGTTTGCATACCGCTGCCGATATATTGGCAATAGTGCCCAATTTTGGGCAGCACCTGGACGCAGGTTTGTTCTGTTTAGATAAAAACCGAGATTACAAGCGCGGGGGGGATCGAAAGCGTACTACTTTTTGGCTTTGACAGCGGGAAGCTGGAAATCGACGCCGCGCTGATCGTTGGCCTTGACGGTAGCGGGCACATCCAGATCAGCGATTGCGATT
>JAYTQD010000627.1:0-2732 GCA_043746935.1 Acidobacteriaceae bacterium
GCCAAGCAGGATGCGGATGTTGAGGTTGATGTCCACCAGGTCGGTGGTCACCAGTTTGCCATCAACGACGACGCCTGGGGTCACAAACATACCGCGGCCCCAATTCGTCATATTCTTGTAGGTGTAGTCACAAACGGACGGGTCGTTGAACGATCCCCAACAACCCAGCAATACGCGACGGCGACCCACTTCCTCGTAGCCGGGCAGCGCATCGTAGAAGAAGTCGAACAGGTCATCGTGCAGCGGAAGCACCTTTTTCATGAATTCGACGTACTTCATCAGTCGGACGAGGTAGTCGGTAAAGAGTTGGACAGTGGGCACAGTCCCGACGCCGCCAGGATACAAGGTGGAAGGATGCACATGCCGCCCTTCCATCAAGCAAAACATCTCGCGCGTCATACGGCTCATCACCAGAGCTTCACGATAGAAAGTGCCAGTGAACGGGTTCAACGCCGTCATAATGTCCGCGATCGTCCGGTACCCGTGCAGACTCGCATGCGGCGAGAGCGTTGATTGCGCCTTCGTCCAAACCTTGGGGTTTGTCTCCTTGACCATCTGCTCGCAGAAGTCTACACCAACCAAATTATCTTGGAAGATATTGTGGTCGAACATGTACTCGGCAGCTTCGCCTAGGTTGACGATCCATTCGGCGATAGGCGGAGGCTTTATCCCGAACGCCATGTTCTGCGCATAGGTGGCGCAGGTGGCGTGGTTGTCGCCGCAGATACCGCAGATTCGGCTCGTGATAAAGTGAGCGTCGCGCGGGTCCTTCCCCTTCATGAAAATGCTGTAGCCGCGAAAGATGGACGAAGTACTATGACACTGCACCACTTTTTTCGCGTCGAAGTCGATCTTGGTAAAGATGCCTAGGCTACCCACGATCCTGGTGATCGGATCCCAGTTCATGTCCACCAGATTTTTCGACTTGCTGGGAACGTCTTTAGTCGGTGCGGTAATGGTGCTCATTTGCCTCGCTCCTTGTGTCTCTCAGTAAGATCATGTTCGTGGAAACTGGTCAATAAGACCGCGGATGGAATCCGGTCGTCAGTTCAGCGCGCGGATGCCGCCATTTCGGTTCCTTGTTCAAGGTCGCCTGCGTCATGCTGCGCAAGGCACGAATAGTCCGGCCGTAAACCCCCACCGCAGCGCTGGACACCTTCGCCCCCGGCGGCTCATCCATAAACGGCATGAACTTATCCGGAAAGCCCGGCATGGTACATCCGATGCAGATGCCGCCCACGTTCGGGCAGCCGCCGATTCCGGCCATCCATCCTCGTTTCGGAACGTTGCAGTTGACGACCGGACCCCAGCATCCCAACTTCACGATGCACTTGGGAGAACCATATACTTCGGCAAAATCGCCCTGCTCGTAATATCCGGCACGATCACAGCCTTCGTGGACCGTCTTGCCGAACAGCCATGTAGGACGGAGCTGGTCGTCGAGCGGAATCATAGGTGCCAGTCCCGCCACCTGATAGAGCAGGTAGAGGACGGTTTCCATAAAGTTATCGGGTTGCACCGGACATCCGGGTACATTCACAATGGGCAGGCCAGCCTTCGACTTCCAATCCCATCCGAGGTAGTCCGCCAGTCCCATCGCGCCGGTAGGATTGCCTTCCATAGCATGAATGCCGCCGAAGGTTGCGCACGTGCCGCAGGCGATCACCGCCAACGCTTTCGGCGCGATGCGGTCAATCCACTCGTTAGTAGTAATGGGCTGATTGGTCTTGGGATCGGTTCCCAGCGCAGCCCAATAGCCTTCCTTCTTAATTTTTTCGTTGGGAATCGAACCTTCCACCACCAGGATAAACGGGTCCAGTTTTCCCTGTTCCGCCAGGTACCAGAATTTCAGGAAGTCGTCGCCATTTTCGTAAGCCAGCACCGGATTATGCAGGTGGACCTTGGGTAGGCCGGGAATGGCCCCCAAAAGGACGTCTTCAATGCTGGGCTGGGTGGCCGCAGTGATCGAGACGGAATCGCCATCACAGCCGAGACCGGCTGTAATCCACAGAATATGTACTTCCGCCACTGGCGAGGGTCGTTGGGTAACTCGACCGTAAGGGACTGTTTCCGCTGCCATAGCTGGGTCTCCTTTTCCACGTCGAAGTGATGAAGGATGCAGTTCGCCGATTTTCCTGCTTACGAACCTGTTGCGGACAGAAATCACACTCCGAGCCCGTGCCCGGTAGCAGTTCCTGTTCGTTTCATAATGGAAACTTGAATGCGTCGTGTCTCCACGACTGCGAGGTAAGAATCGAACATGCCGGGGGGCCGTCACAAGCGGGAGCACCACTTTTTCCCTTCCGGGGAAGATACCACGAAGTCAATCAGGGATTCCCTGATAGATCAGAAGTTAACGCCAGCCCAAAACGCCAGACCGATTCCCGCCGAAACCCACATTTACGCCGCTTTTTCATTCATATTCCACTGAATTGCGTGTTGCATGAGCTCCCGCGCGCTACGCAGCGAGAGTTTGTCCTTAATGTGCGCTTGATAGGATTCGACCGTCTTGATGCTGATATGGAGTTCCTCGGCGATTTGGCGGGTTCCGTGCCCTTCTCCGATCAAGCGGAACACTTCCAGCTCACGATCACTCAGATCAGCGATGGAGGAGTTGCCCGTCGTACCCGAGCCAGTGATGTAGCGCTTGAGCATCCGGTTGGCAACGCGGTCACTTACGTAGATTTCGCCGCTCAGAATTCGGCGCACCGCCAACAGCACTTTTTCTGTGG
>JAYTQD010000628.1:0-7253 GCA_043746935.1 Acidobacteriaceae bacterium
ATTGAGACGAAGGGTATGGAGTCTTCGGAAGTTTCGCAGAAGGATGCGGCGGCGGAGAACTGGTGCGAGAACGCATCGGCGCTGACGGAGACGGTGTGGCGATATCGGAAAGTTCCGCAGAAGGGCTTTGAAGTTTTGCAGCCCCGGCACTTCGCTGACTTGGCCGCGTTGGGGTAGGGCGCCCCTCCGCACCCCATCCCGCAAGGTAACATATTCGCGGAGAGCGCTGTTGATGCGGGTCTGGTAGCCTTCGCCGGTTGGGGCATGGGCTTTTGAACCAGTCGATCAGATCGGCATCCAGGCGCAAGGTAGCTGGTCGAACGCTCTATCCCGATGACCCAACAGTCTTTGAGTCAGCTTTCCTAACATCCTGAAATTGGTTGATTTCAACCGTGCCGTCAGGAAATTTCACGACGATCTTGAGTTCTCCGCCGATGGCTTTGATAAATCCCTGGAGCGTGCTCACGTACATATCCGCGCGGCGTTCCATTTTTGACACTGCGGCCTGGTTAACGCCGAGGATGCGGGCGAGAAGGGCTTGCGTCATCTCCTGAGCTTCCCGCAGTTCGGCGAGCGGCATCTCGGCGCGATACTTCGCGGCTAGGGTACGGGAACGTTCGCGGGACGCGGGAGGCATCTTCTCCCGGAGAGTGCTGAAATGTTTAGCCATACGGATTATCCGACCATAAGGTCAATATGCCATTAGAGAATTATTCCGTCAAGGGAATATATCTGTGTTCATGACCGGCATTTTGTCCAGGCTGGATTTCAGGCATTGCTGCGGTAAAGGCGAAAGGCTCTGAGCCCTCAGGGGCTGAAGCCCCATCTTTTATGGCCTGAAATGTCACGGCTGAAGCCGTGACCTACCAAACTCCTCGGCCTTTCTTTACATCCTTTCCGCGCGACCGTTACACTACTAGTTCTTGCTTTCAGCCTGAGGAAGAGAGATTGGGTGGGCGGGAGGGGTTTGTCCCGCACACAAAGGGTGGATTTCGTCGTATCGTATTGAGTCGTAGAGTTTTTGATCACAACGTTTTCGTTCGACCGTATCTCATACCGAAACCAAGCGAGGAGAAACATGGCAGCCGTTGACGACAAGGTAAAGCAGATTATTGTGGAGCAGTTGGGAGTGGATGAGGGGGAAGTGACGCCCACCGCTTCTTTCGTGGACGACCTGGGAGCGGACTCGCTGGACACCGTGGAGCTGGTGATGGCGTTCGAGGAATCGTTTGACATTGAGATTCCGGACGAAGACGCCGAGAAGATCCGCACCGTGGCCGATGCCGTCGATTACATCGGGAAGCACTCGAAGAAGAAGGAGTAGGTTTTGTCGAGACGGGTCGTCGTTACCGGAATTGGCCTGATTTGCGGAGTGGGGAACACATCCGATGTGGTCTGGCAGAACTTGCTGGCGGGCAAGAGCGGCGTGGGCAAGATCACGCGCTTTGACGCCAGTCAGTTCTCCTGCCAGATCGCGGCTGAGGTCAAGGGGTTCGATCCGTTAAACTTCATCGAGAAAAAAGAAGTGAAGAAGATGGGCCGCTTCATCCATCTGGCGCTGGCGGCGTCGGACGAAGCGATGAAGATGTCGGGCCTGCAGATCACTGGCGACTTCGGCGAGCGGGTGGGCGTGCATATTGGGTCCGGGATTGGCGGATTTGATGTGATTGAGCGCGAGCACGCGGCATTGCTGGCTGGCGGGCCGCGGAAAATCTCTCCTTTTTTCATTCCAGCGTCGATTGTGAATCTGGCGGCGGGGCACGTGAGCATGAGGTTTGGGGCTAAAGGCCCGAACGAGGCTACGGCTACCGCTTGCACTACCAGCGCGCATTCGATTGGGGATGCGTACAAGATCATTCAGCGCAATGATGCGGATGCGATGATTGCTGGCGGCAGCGAGGCGGCGATTACTCCGATGGGTGTGGGCGGGTTTGCGGCGATGCGGGCGTTGTCTACGCGGAATGACGATCCTGAGCACGCTAGCCGTCCGTGGGATAAAGATCGCGATGGATTTGTGGTGGGCGAGGGCGCGGGAATTCTGGTTCTGGAAGAACTGGAAATGGCCAAAGCTCGCGGGGCGAAGATTCATGCTGAGATCGTGGGCTATGGGATGAGTGGCGACGCGTATCACATCACCTCGCCTGCGCCCAATCATGAGGGCGGGCGGCGCGTGATGGTGAACACCATGAAGGACGCTGGCATCACGCCCGAGCAGGTTGGCTATATCAACGCGCACGGGACGTCGACGGACATTGGCGACCGACTGGAAACGGTGGCCATCAAGAACGCGTTCGGCGATCATGCCTACAAGGTTGCGGTGAGTTCGACAAAGTCCATGACCGGGCACCTGCTGGGCGGCGCGGGAGGCTTGGAAGCCGGCATCACGGTCATGGCATTGCGGGACGGGATGCTGCCGCCCACCATGAATCTGGACCACGCCGATGAGGACTGCGATCTGGATTACGTGCCGAACCGGGCGCGGAAGGCAAACGTGGAATATGCGCTTTCGAATTCGTTTGGATTCGGCGGCACCAACGGTTCGTTGTTGTTTCGACGCTGGTCGGAATAGTTTTTCTTTGGTGCTCTCGATGCGTGTTCGATCTCGCCTTATGCGTCGAACCCCCTTGTTTTTAG
Organism: Acidobacteriaceae bacterium; assembly: GCA_043746935.1. Lineage (GTDB taxonomy): Bacteria > Acidobacteriota > Terriglobia > Terriglobales > Acidobacteriaceae > JANXUC01. The sequence continues at coordinate 2,635 of JAYTQD010000628.1, forward strand.
CGGGTTTGCGGGACTGAGGCCCTGTCGGTTTCCTTCAAATCCGCTGAAACTTCGTCCTTGCTTATTCCAAGCTGAGTCTCTAACCCCGTCAGTGCATGACTCTGGAGTGATCTTTCGTACCCCTTGCGGAATGCGGAATGCGTTGTCATTCCAGCAGGCTTTGCCGACAATGGAGTATGGGTACGGATCGTAGGTTCCCTTCCGAGCAAGGAGCACGACCCTGAGTTCGACCTTCCTTTCCAGCGTGGCATCGACTACCCGGCGCCTGGCGGCGCGCGTGGCTTTGATGGACGTGCAAGAACCGGCGCGCACGGTCTTGGCGGAGTGTTTCCGCAAATTCGGCATTGAAACGGTCACGATGGAGAACCGTTTCACGGAACGCATGGTGTCGGAAAAGGTGGACGGGTGCGTGGTACGGATAGGTAGCGAAGCTGAGGCGATCATGCAAGCGGCGCGTGGCTCGGCCGCGAATAGTCGCATCGTGCTCTACGGTTTTGGCGGATCGGCGCAGGATTCGATCAAGTATTCGCGCTTTGGGGTGAATGCGGTTTTTACCGAGCCGCTGGAACGTCAGGCGGCGCTCAAGCTGGTGAAGGCGACGCACTCGCTGGTGCTGCACGAATTCCGCCGCTACGTGCGCGTGCCGGTGGCCACTGAAGTTGCCGTGACGACCAGCGAAGGCCGGCGCTTTGCCGCCATGAGCCAGGACGTGAGCTCCGGCGGACTTTCCTTGAAGGGCGAGCTTGTAGCCCCGGGCACAGCTCTGGAAGTCTCGTTTGCGCTACTGACACTGCCGCGCATCTGGGTGCGAGGCTCGGTGACGTGGGCTAATAAAGACGAGCAGGAAATTGGCATCAAGTTTGACACGCAAGATGAGCGGCGAATGAAGATCAAGGAATGGATCGACGCGTATATAGGCGGGTGAGGGGCGTTGATTCCGACGATCTTGACCCCTGATTCGTTCCAGCCATTACAATAAAGCCGGTGGATCCGGTTCCCTCCAACAGCAATGCAAAAGGTTCTGAGCGGCGTTTCCGCTTTACGCTGCGGCAGCGCATTGTGCTCGCCGTCGTTTCGTTTGTGGGATACTTCGTGATCCGCGCTCTGGGTGCGACTCTACGGTTTGCTTGGTCGGAAGAAGAAGGCGCAACACCCGAGCGCATCGCTCGTCCCGCGATTTATGCTTTCTGGCATCAGTGCATTTTCCCGGCGGCGGCGCTGTTTCGCGGGCAGGGCATTGGCGTGATGACGAGTCTGAGCTTCGACGGCGAGTTCATTGCCCGCATCATCGAGATGCTGGGCTTTCGCGCGGTGCGCGGCTCCAGCAGTCGCGGTGCCGTGGGCGCGCTACTCGGGATGCGGCGCGAAGTAGAAGCGGGAGAAGCGGTGGCGTTCACGATTGATGGCCCGCGAGGACCGAGGTACGTCGCCAAGCCGGGGCCGGTGTTTTTGGCGCAGGCGACGGGCGCTCCGATGGCGGCATTTCATATTGCGCTGGAAAAGGCCTGGGTGCTGAAGTCGTGGGATGCGACGCGGATTCCCAAGCCTTTTTCGCGAGCGCTACTGCGGGTAAGCCGGGCGGTGCAAGTGCCAGTGGATGCGGATGACGCTGCGCTCAAGGCGCACCATACGGAGTTGCAGAGCGCGCTGGAGCGGGTGAGAGACTTTGCAGAGGCTCACGTGAGCGAAGTGGGGACATCGGAATTTCCTCGGATTGCCCAAGAAACGCTGCGGAAGCAAATGCGGCGACGCAGCTCGCCAGAGTTGTAATCCACAGCCACAAGGATTTACAGTCAAAAGAGCAGTTCTGATCTTTCTCAAGAGTAAATCGGTACGCGTGTCCTTGTCGGAAATCGGTCGGGCGACTTCGGTCGCATGACTTTTTTCGTCGGATTAAGGATTGGAAGCGGGTGAGAATCCCGCGCTGCCGCGCAACTGTGAGCGAGGACAAAGCAACAGGTCACTGGGTGCAAACCTGGGAAGGCCGGTTGCGGATGCCGGGCTGAATCAGCCCTTACTCGCCAAGCCAGGAGACCGCGCGCACCGTCCATAGAAACCCTTTTCGCATGGAGGAGGAATTATGCGTTCGTTTTTGGCATTGGTGTTGGTGTGTCTTTTGTCGTCGTTTCTTTTGCCGTCCGCGGTTCTCGCGGGCGAGCTTCCTACGAATCATCTTCAAGTAAGAATTGTGGACCCGCAGTCAGCCGTGGTTCCAGGTGCGCAGGTGGTATTGCTGCGTGAGGGTAGTGGCGCGCCGGTTTCCGTGCAGACGAGTTCGGGGAACGGGCAGGTTTCTTTCCATGGACTGGTGGAGGGGAAATATACGGTCAAGGTTCTGGCAGCGGGATTCGGCGTGCGGGACGAGAGCGCAGAACTTCCTAAAACAGAACAACTTGACGTACACCTGGTTCTGGTCTCGCCGGTGGAAACAGTCGTAGTGACCGCAGCGGGCGTACCCGTTCCCGCAGAGGACTCGGGGGCGCAGGTCTCGGCCTTGGACGCGAGCCAGCTCGACGGAATGCAGCCGATTGCGGCGGCGGATGCTTTGCGCTTTTTGCCGGGAGCAGTGGTGAGCACGGCGGGGCGGCGCGGCGGATTGGCATCGCTTTTCGTCCGCGGCGGAGAGTCCCGCTACAACAAGGTCATCGTGGACGGCGTGCCCGTCAACGATCCAGGCGGCTATTTTGATTTTGGCGTCGAAGAGCTGGGGGGGGCAGACCGCGTCGAGCTGGCCCGCGGCGCGCAGAGCACGCTGTACGGCTCCGAGGCGATGACGAGTGTGGTCCAGGTCTTCACTCGCGAAGGCACCACGCATGTTCCAGAACTGCGTCTCGGCGCGGACGGCGGGACGTTCGGTACGGCTCGCGGATATGCCTCTCTAGCGGGTGCGCGCGGCCCTTTCGACTACGACGTGTTCGGCGCACAAACCAATACCAACGGGCAGGGCGTGAACGATGTGTATTCAAGTTCGTCCGCTGGAGCCAACGTCGGCGTAGCGCTCAATCAGCGGGTGCAATTCCGCCTGCGCACCCGCCACGCCAACAGCTTCTCGGGTGTTCCAGGAGAGTGGTTCGGCAACGCCACGCCGCCTATCCCCCCCGATAGCGACCAGCGCGCGCGCACGAATACCTTTTTGGCCAGCACGGATTTGAGCATCGGCGGATTCGCCCGCTGGCACCATGATTTGCATGGATACGAGTACAACATTCGGAGATCGAATGTGGACAATGTTCCTGATCGGGGCTGCGATCCCTCAGCTTTCATCTTCGTGGATTGCCCGTTTAGGAGTCTGACGAACATCAATCGCGCCGGGTTTCGGTATCAGGGTGAATATTGGGCTCGGACTTGGGCGCGCAGCACGTTCGGCTACGAATTTGAGGATGAGAACGGCTTTATCGGCGATCCATCTTCTCCCCCAGTCCCGCACGGGCTGCGCAGAAATCACGGAGTCTATGGGCAGGAAATCTTGACGCTGGGCCGCTTCGGTTTGGTCGCTGGCGCCCGATTTGTGCATAATGAAACGCTTGATCGCGGAGCCACTTCGACGGTGGACGACAAGTACAACAAAGTAGTGCCTCGCGTTGCGGCCAACTACCTGTTGCGGCGCGGGGGAGATGTCTTCTCCGGGACGCGTCTGCGTTTTGCTTACGCCACGGGCATCCGAGCCCCGGCGCTAGACCAAGTTGTTCCAACCCAATTCACTCGAGGCAATTCGGATCTGAAAGCGGAAGAGAACCGGTCGCTGGAAGCCGGTATTCAGCAGGGATTCGCCAACGGAAAGTACTCCTTCTCGGCCAATTTTTTTGAGAATGACTTTCGGCGGCAAATTCAATATTGCTGCTTCGATTCCAAGACCGGGCTGGGACAGTACGAGAACCTGAATCGCTCCGTGGCCCGTGGCGTGGAATTCGAGATGCACGCTCGTTTGCGGCCAAGACTCTCGCTCGACGGCGCTTACACGAATCTCTCCACAAAAATCCTGGACTCTGGCGGGCCGCTGTTCCGCCGCCCCAAACACTCTGGCAGCTTGTTGCTCAACTACGCTGGGGCGAAATGGGGCGGGAATATAGGCGGCAGTTTCGTTGGCCGGCGAACGGACTCGGATTTCTTCACTCTGCCATCTGATCAGTCGATCAACCATGCCCCCGGTTACGCCCGCGTCGATCTTGGTGGCTGGTACAAACTCCATTCCCGCGTCACCGCCTACGTCAACGTCGAGAACGCGCTCAACCGCCACTATCAGGAAGTCGTCGGCTATCCCGCCTTGGGCGCCAACTTCCGTTCGGGTTTGCGTTTTCGTTTGGGTGGCGAGTAGAAAACCACACTAAGCGAATGAACGATGGAGCGCGGGTGTCCTCGCCCGTGCGGGTCGAGCAGATCTTCAGCCAACTCCAAGCTGGAGCTTCTTGCAGTTCGGGCGAGGACGCCCGCGTCTCCATCGAATTCAAGCCCTATGGGATACTTGAATCCATGAGCACGAGCGACAGCCCAGCGGCCAGCGGCGCGGGGCTGCATAGCGATCAGAGCAACGATCCGAAGTCCGTCAAGGTCGATATCAGCGGCGGAACAGGCCTGGACATCGCCTGGAAAGACGGCCACCGTTCCAGCTACTCATTCGT
>JAYTQD010000629.1:0-2727 GCA_043746935.1 Acidobacteriaceae bacterium
GCACCTGTTGTTTGCTCCTGCGCCATGCCGTAACAGGCTCCGGCCAACAGAACCCCCAGCAGAATTCCCGTTTTCCCTTGCACGCCCGATTTCATGCGCTGTTTGGCTCCTTCAGGATGAAAAAACAGGGGTTACTCGCGTAATGGCTAGCACGACCCTTTGCTAGGCATATCCCCTTTGGATGGTTATGCTACATGGAGTTCAGCCCTTACCGGAAGGTTTATGAAGCCTGCATTGGCAAAAAAAGCACCGATCCGCATCTCCGTCGTCGAAAGCGACCCACTCCGTTTCGTGGGATTTCGCGCCCTGTTCGAGGCGGAACCTGATTTTGAGCTCAGCTCGGCCACCCAAGCGGATCTGGCCACCGACAAAGAAGTCGATGTGGTCCTGCTCGGCAGCCGTAGCGCCCAGAATCTATTCGATGTCATGGCCAGCATGAAGGCCGTCCGTCCCAGCCTGAAAATCATTGTTACAGGCTCAGGCATGGACGACGAAACCATCCTCAAAGCCATCGCCTCGGGAGCGAAAGGCTATGTGGATGAAGCCGCGCCTCCCGCTGAGTTCACGCAGGCTCTGCGCATCGTATGCCAGGGTTCGGTGTGGGCGCCCAGGCGTGTGCTCTCGCTGTTCATCGAACGTGTCACCACGGGCCCGGGACGGGTGTTCCCGGTGGGTCGTGTGGCCTTCACGGATCGTGAAAAAGAAGTCTTGGAGATGCTGGTGGTGGGGCGCTCCAACAAAGAAATTGGCTCCGTTTTGGGCATTGAAGAGCGCACCGTCAAGGCGCACGTCGCCAAGCTTATGCGTAAAGTGGGCGTGCAGAACCGTATTGCCCTCTCCGTTCATGCCATTACGCATTCGCTGGTAGCTACGAAATAGGCACAAGTAATGCGCGGGTAACGCTTACTTGCGTACACCCTACCTCTGTAATCTAGGCGGCTGGGCCGACATCCTACATACTCAATTCACCTACCACAGAACCTGGGAGACGGGGTTGAAACCGGAGACGAAAGTCTTGGATTCAGCCCCGATTTTTTGTCCCTCCTGAGCCCTCCTGATCTTTCTGAACCCCCAGAGTTAACCCAAATAAGCAACCGACTCGGGCTCCGGGCACTCTAACCTGCTATATCCTGAAATCCAGGTTTAGCTCAGGCAGGGACGGATTGTTCGGAGCGTATTTTCGCGGGTTCCGGCAAATTGCCGATTCCTCGCTGCGCTCGGAACGACAATTTGATTATTCCCAGGAGTATTCCGCTATGAAAAAATTTTTGCTTGTAGTAATGATTTTTGCGGTTTGTAGTGCTGCGTTTGCGGCGGACGAGACCAAGACTTCCGGGCGCGTCCAAGCGGCGGCTACCGTACTTGATGAAATTATGGGCACGCCGGACAAGGCTATTCCCGAGGAAATCCTTAAAACGGCTGAATGCGTGGCCGTTGTGCCGTCATTGCTGAAGGCGGGATTCGTAGTCGGCGCCCGCTACGGGCGCGGCGTGGCGAGCTGCCGAACCCCGAAGGGTTGGAGTGCTCCTGCGTTCTTCACGGTGAGCGGAGGTAGCGTCGGTTTCCAGATCGGTGGTCAGGCCATTGATCTGGTCATGCTGATCATGAACAAGGACGGCATGAAGAACCTGCTCGACAGCAAGTTCCAATTGGGTGCCAACGCCAGCGCGGCAGCGGGTCCGGTGGGCCGCCATGCCGAGGGCAACACGGACTGGAAGATGCGCGCTCAGGTGCTCACGTATTCGCGGGCGCGAGGGCTCTTCGCAGGCGTCGAACTAAACGGAGCCGTGATCAAGCAGGACAAAGACAGCACTCGCGAGTTCTATACGCGGATGGTGCCCTTCAAAACGTCTCTCAACGGATTGGTGGATCCACCAACGGGATCGCAGCCCTTCCTGGATTCGCTCTACAAGTGGTCGAAGCAAGCTGCCGACCGGTAAGAGCAAACAGAAGTACCGCCTTCGTCAGCATGGGTTGGTGGTTTTCCAGTGTGCAAGAACTTGCACAAAAAACCCCAAGACTGTCTCAAGACTTGAAAAAAGTGGCAGGGGGGTCCCCCCCGGAATTTAGCTTTCCGTTACATCTTTATCGGGTGAGCGCACGGGCGAGTATGCCCGCGTCTACATCGACTACTGAGGAATCTGTCCCGTGTCTGGGAGGTTTTGGATCGGCGTCTGCTGTTGAGGGACCGGGCGAGGGTTTTCCGGATTTGTTTCGGGCTCAGCTGGCGGCGCCTCGTCGGGAATTGGTTCCAATTCTGGCCCAGCTTGCGTTACTCCCGCTGGGTCCATCTGGGACTGGTCGACGACGGGGTCGGAAGGCGAGGCAATCGGTTGCGGCTGCATGGTCTGAGCCTGCATGGTTGGTATGCCACCATTCGGCGGTGGCGCGGTGTGAACAAAAATGCCAGAATTTCCGCCTTCTTTCAAGCTGAGCAGGACGTTGCGAAACCCGCCTGGATCGCTGTCCGTTCCCAAGACGATGTAGTTGAAACGTGAACCATTGAGCAACGACGCAATCACGTCGCGCCCCGGCGCTGGCGGAATATTGACCACCACGCGTTCTTGCTCGGCTCCGGCAGGGATAGCGATATCCGCGCCTGTGCGGCGATGGATTTCGTAAAGGACTTCCGCTAGTGTCGCGCCTTGTGCTCGGATGCTGAGCAGATTGGAATGCACACTGACGTTGAGCGTGGGACGCGGCGGAGGGGCGGGCACTGCGTCCGTA
>JAYTQD010000630.1:0-2727 GCA_043746935.1 Acidobacteriaceae bacterium
GCCCAGGACATTCACAAGATCGTGGACGCCTTCACGCGCCAGGCCGAAATCCCCCGCTACTCGCGCATGGTGTCGGTGGCGGAGATTAGCGGCCCGAAAAACAACTTCAACCTCAACCTCCCGCGCTACATCGACAGTAGCGACCCAGAAGACTTACAGGACATCGACGGTCATCTGCGCGGCGGTATCCCGAACCGAGACATCGACGCGCTTGAAGATTATTGGCATGTCTTTCCCACCGTGCGCGCTACGCTGTTCAAAAAGGCGGACCGCTCAGGCTACAGCCAACTCCGGGTCGCAGCCGCAGACATCAAGGCTGCCATCTTCGGCCACGCAGAGTTCACCGCCTTCAATGAATCCGCCACCAAGCTCTTCGCCAAGTGGAAAACGACCAATACCCCACGACTGAAGGGCATAGACAAAAACACCAAACCCAAATCGTTCATCGAAATGCTCGCCGAGGACCTGCTTGGCACCTTCGAGAAGGCGAAGCTGCTCGACCCCTACGACATATATCAGCACCTCATGGACTATTGGGCTGAGACCATGCATGACGACCTGTACATGATCGTGAGCGACAGCTGGCGCGAAGCCGCCAAGCCCCGGCTCATCGTCGAGGAGAAGGGCAGCAAGACGAAGGAGAGGCCAGATTTCACCATCGGCAAACTGAAATATAAAACCGAGGTGATCCCGACCGCGCTAGTCATCGCTCGCTACTTCGCTGCTGAGCAGGCGGCCATCGAGAAACTGGAGGCTGAGGTCGCGGTCATCGAGCAGGCGATGGAAGAAATGGCCGAAGAACAGAGCGGCGAGGAAGGACTGCTGGAGTCAGCGAAGAACGACAAGGACAAGCTCACCAAGGTTTCGCTTGTGGCCCGGCTGAAGGAAACCAGGGGAGACGTCGGCGCGGCGGACGAGCGCAAAGTACTGGACGCCTACCTCGTCCTCATCGACAAAGAAGCGGCCACCAGTGCGAAGGTCAAAGAGGCGCAGGAAGCCCTCATGGCCAAGGTCGCGGCGCAATATGGCAAGCTGACCGAGGCCGAGAGCAAGCCACTCGTGGTGGACGACAAATGGTTAGGCATGCTGGCCTCCGCCGTGCAGGGCGAACTCGACCGCGTGTCACAAACGCTTACCGGCCGTATCCGCCAGCTGGCCGAACGCTACGCCACCCCGCTGCCGCAGCTCACCGGCGAAGTCGCGACGTTCACCGCCCGCGTGGACGAACATCTCAAGAAGATGGGGGCGCGGTGGAAGTGAAGCCTGGCTACAAGCAGACTGAGGTGGGCGTGATCCCGGATGAGTGGAACGCAAAACCGCTGAAGGGGAAGATCGCCATTGCGCACGGTTTTCCTTTCGCAAGCGAACACTTCGCCAGTCATGGATCGTATCGACTGACAACACCCGGCCACTTCTACGAAGAAGGCGGTTTCAGAGACATCGGCGACAAGCAAAAGCACTACGATGGCCCAGTGTCCAACGACTATGTGCTCCGGCCCGGCGACCTGATTGTTGCCATGACAGAGCAAGCTGATGGCCTGCTCGGAAGCGCGGCAGTCATTCCCAAGGTTGATGGTTATCTTCACAACCAGCGACTCGGCAGAGTGAAGACACTTTCGTCGGAAATCGAATTGGGCTTCTTGTTTCACGTTTTCAATTCGCCGAGCTACAGGGCAAAGGTTCGAGAGACTGCGGCGGGCACAAAGGTAAAGCACACTTCTCCAGAGAAACTGTTGGAGATTTCTGTGCGGTTGGCTCCACCGCCAGAACAACGTGCCATCGCGGGGGCGTTGAGCGATGTGGATGCGCTGATCGGCGCGCTGGACTCTGCTCTAGCCAAGAAGCGCGACCTCAAACAGGCTGCCATGCAGCAGCTCCTCACCGGCCTGACCCGCCTGCCGGGTTTCAGGGGAAAATGGGAGCGCAGGACAATTGCTCAGATTGCTCCACTGCAGCGAGGGTTTGATCTTCCCACATCCAATCTCAAGCCAGGCAATTTTCCGGTTGTGTATTCGAATGGTGTTCTTAACTATCATGCGGACTGTATGGCAAAAGGTCCGGGAGTCGTAACAGGGAGATCAGGAACGATCGGCAAAGTCACTTACATCGAGCGGGATTACTGGCCCCACAACACCTCTCTGTGGGTGACATCTTTTAAAGGCAATCATCCAAAGTTCATCTTTTACCTTTACACGGCCATAGGCTTTGAACGATTTGGCACCGGTTCAGGCGTTCCAACACTGAATCGGAATGATGTTCATTCCTTTGAATTAGACTTTCCGAACGACCCGGACGAGCAAATTGCCATTACCACTGTACTCTCCGACATGGATGCCGAGATTGCTGCGTTGGAGCAGCGCCGCGACAAGACCCGTTCCCTCAAGCAGGGCATGATGCAGGAACTTCTCACTGGCCGCATTCGGCTGGTGAAGCCAGAGGTGGCACACTAAACATGTTGAATTGGTTTGCTAAGGCCCTTCTTTTTGCAACTGCGCTATCGCCAATGTTGGGGGCAGTAGCCATTAATCAGATTGCTCACAGTAGGCCAGGGACTGATTGGGGCCCGTGGCTGATCTCAGCGATCGGGCTAGCGCTGATCTGTTGGCTACTCTTGGTCTATGCGGCGTGTAGAGGGGGCCCTGGAAATTCGGACAGTGTGCTACGTGGTCGCCTTGCTTCACCGACGCCCCCGAAGGGTGGCGAACCAGAGGAGCGAGGCGATGAAGC
>JAYTQD010000631.1:0-7222 GCA_043746935.1 Acidobacteriaceae bacterium
CCTTTGTCGGTCTCGACCCTCTTGATATCGCTCAAGGATAGGTCGAGAGACTCGAACGCTGGTTGGCGAGTAGCCGCAGGCTCCACAACCATATCTCCCAGGCCATCTTCTCCGGCGGGTTTGTCGGGCGGCGCTGGCTTCCCTTTCTTGTCATACGACGAAAGGAAGATGAAACGTAACCGGTCTCGATTTAACTCACACTTCACCGCATGATCCTGCTTGTGGCCGCGCATTTCGGCATAAAACGAAACCGGCAGGCCTTGGCTGGCGACTACATCAAAACTCTTAATGGCCGAACGTCCGTCGTTGGCTTGTAGAAAGACCAGTCCCATCAGTTCGTTGGCTTCCGCTCCCAAGGGAAAAAGAGCCAGGGCAATTTGCAGATGCTCACTCGCCCGCGACAGTTGTTGTTGCGCATAAGGGTAAGGAATGGCAAAGCCTCCAACTCGGCCCCGCGCTTTGTTTTCCTCTTTCTTTTTCGCGCGCGCGCGCCGTACCTTGATGGCGCTGCGGCTCCCGTCCAGGTTGAAGGTCAGATTCATGGCCCGGTTGAGCAGATCGGCAACGATGTCCTCCGCCGCGTCGATCTCCTCGTCATATTTGGTTCGTTTCGCGTCCAGCGTTTTGAGATGCAGCGCGGCTTCGTCTTTGGCGCTCTGCTCGGACGTCAACTGCTGGTAGTGAAGGAAGTTCTCTTTGGCTCCGTCAATGTCCCCCATCGCCTCATAGAGCAACGCGAGCTTCCATTTCGTAAGTGGAAATTCCGGGGCCAGTTCGCTGGCTTTTTTGAGATCCGCAAGCGCGCGATCATATTGGCGCTCCGCCAGGGAGCCGTACACCGACGCATGGAGGCGACGAACTTCGATTCCGTTCTGACTTGGCAAACTCAGTAGCGATTTCAGCTCAGTGATACGGGTGCGTGTTTCATCGCCATCCAGCGCCGCCGGAGACATTTCCAGGTATTTTTCCAGCAGCTTGACGGCCTCAGCAGCCCGCCCATTGGTCTCGGCGCAATTCGCGAGATTAAAAGTCGCGGACGCGCTGCTGACAAGTGTGCCCTTGAGTTCGCTCAGCGCGTTGCACAAACTTGACCGGTGATTCGCATTGAGATTGCTATGGGTGCTGGGCGTCACGTTCGCCTTAAGAACGGTCTTAAGAGACGCCTGCGATGGTGGAGGCGTGGATGCGGCACCCGCTTCGGAAAGCGAGCCCTCATCTCCTCCCTCATCTTGGAGAAATGCCTCCACGCCAACGCTCTCAGAAAGACGGTTGACCTGGGTGATGCGAGCTTTGTCGCTGTCGTTGACCGAAACCCCGTTCTCTCCGGTAGTAAAAAACGTAAGAAGCTGCGCGAGTTTCTGTTTTTGCTTCGGGTCCACCGTGCCTGCCTGGGTCTTTCTCAAGTATTCAAGCGCCTTCGCGTGATCCCCGAGCTGGTAATAGCTGAGTGCAAGATCGTAGGCGAGCACGGGCTGGGATGCTTGGAGCTTCATGCCATCGTCCAGCGCAGCAGCGGCTTCCTTGAACTTGTGCGCGTCGTAGAGTTTGCGGGATTCATTCAAGGTATCTTTCACCCGCTTATGAATTTCTCCATCCAGATGTTTGATGGCCTCAGTGACGTCTTTCACTTCGATCAACGCCTGGGACTCGGCATATTTGGTGCGTGCCTCGGCGAGTTGTCCGGATCTCTCCAGACTTTGGGCTTCCGCGGTCATCGTTTTAACTTGCGCTTCGAGTTCTTTTTTCTGGGTCTTTTCCAGATTTTCCGCTGCCAACGCGGAGCACAACACAAAGACCAGGAGAAGCGGATCAAGTCTCATAAACCCTTTCAGGAAGCTCTTCGATGGCGTGTTGCCGATGTCTAACACGAGACCGCGAAGTTTGCTTATTTGGAACAAAACCGCGTTAACCAAACACTTGAACGACTGATCTGCGAGCGGTCGTTGAATAGCAGCGAGGAACACTATACGCTCCAGTCGATCTATTGCAGTGAGTCTCGTCCCGTGGATGAGAGTTTCGGCAGCCAGGAGACCCCCACATGGCTCAATCCTGAGCCAGCCGTGATCCGCAAACCCCAAACTGACCTTAAGTGTATATTTCTCTTGGCTCATCACTCTGAGCCTCAAAAACACCGCACGGGATCCCAATCTACGGAGATGAATCGATGAACATCCTCATACTTGGATCAACGGGTGGAACCGGGCGAGCACTGGTGGAACAGTCCCTCGAATTAGGACACGTCGTAACTGCCTTCGCTCGCGATCCCTCCAAAATCCAAACCACCCACAAAAACCTGCGTGTCGTAAAAGGTGACATTTTAGATTGCGATTCGGTGGAAGCGGCGCTCCGTGGTCAGGACGCAGTCCTGTCCGCTCTCGGCGCCAGGGTCCTGGTTGGTCCTCTGCTAGCCGTGGTCTTGGCGTGTCAAGTAGGCGCCAGGTTCGCCCACCTGATCGGACCAGTCGGTTGGCTCGTCCGAATCGGTGTTCCAGTGCTTGCCGTTTTCCTGCTGAATGGTCGTACAAACACGCTGTCCGAGGGCACAAAAAATATCCTTCGGGCAATGGCAAAAGTGGGCGTGAAGCGTCTCGTTTGTGAGTCCTCTCTGGGCATTGGTGACAGCAAAGGACAACTTGGATTCCTCTACAACTACACGCTGATCCCCATTCTGCTCAGGAACGTTTTTGCTGATAAAGAGGTCCAGGAAAAACTCATTCGCGAGAGTAACCTGGACTGGATCATCGTACGACCGGCCGCGCTCACCAACGGCCCAAAGACCCATGTGTACCGCAGTGGGTTCGACACCACGGACACGTCCATTCGGGGCAAGATATCTCGTGCGGATGTCGCGGACTTTATGTTGGGACAATTGACCGGCGACGCTTATTTGAGAAAAACACCGGGTATTTCGTATTAGCTCCAGAGGGAGGTTGCCCGCTGAAGGCGCACGCCTCTGCGTGTAGCGCAACTCCCGGATAATCAACGCACCTAGGGAACTGTTCGCCGCGGTGCCCAGCGTAACTTCGTGCCCGCCCAGCAACCATTTACAATCTTAAGGAGTATGGGTTCGTCCTCTTAACCGGAAAGGTCTCCTTCACCGTCATGATTCATCCTTGGCACGACGTCACGCCCGGCAGCATGCTTCCCCAGGAATTCAACACGGTCATCGAGATTCCGTTTGGTTCCAGCGTGAAGTACGAGCTTGATAAGGACAGCGGTCTGATTAAGCTGGACCGGATTCTCTACTCGGCGGTTTACTATCCTGCAAACTACGGATTTATTCCGCAAACGCTGGCGGAGGACGACGACCCGCTCGACGTGCTGGTGTTGTGCCAGGAAACTGTTGTGCCGCTGACCATCATTCACTCGCGCGCCATTGGCGTGATGACCATGATCGACTCGGGGAAGAAAGATCACAAGATCATTGCTGTGGCGACGGAAGACCCGGAATTCAATGCCTATCGCGAGGCCAGCCAAATGCCGCCGCACCGCTTGCTGATGCTGCGACGCTTTTTTCAAGACTATAAACTCCTGGAAGGCAAGGCTGTGGAAGTGGATGAAATCCGTCCAGCGGGGGAAGCGTATCCCACGATCGAGGAAGCTCTCCGCCGCTACAGCCAGCAGCGGCGCAAAGGTTTCAAGAGCAAGAGCTAGAGCGATTCACCACACGTGGCAGGCGTTCGCCTTCACCATGGGCTGTCCCGCCTTGCAGCCCCAAGCCTTCTGGAACTCCGGCATGTTTTGCACTACGCCGTTGACGCGATAGCGTCCGGGAGAGTGCGGGTCAATGCTCACCAGCATGCGCGCATACTCCGGACGGCGCTTTTCGCACCAGACGCGTCCAAAACCGAGAAAGAAACGCTGCTCGGGCGTGTAGCCCTCGATTTTTTCGTTGGCCTTACCTTCGCTGGTGAGCATCTGCATTAACGCGGCCAGAGCCACGCGGGCGCCGCCGTTGTCGGCTGTGTTTTCGCCCAGAGTGAGTTTGCCATTGAGTTTGAGGTCATCGATGGCGGTAAATCCACTGTATTCATCGGCCACGCAGCTAGCACGCTTTTCGAATTCCTGACCGTCTTCGGGCTTCCACCAATCGCGCAAGTTTCCCTGGGGATCGAATTTCCTGCCCTGATCGTCGAAGCCATGGGTGAGTTCGTGGCCGATCACCAGACCAATGCCGCCGAAATTCACGGCATCGTCCATGGACTTATCGAAAAATGGCGGCTGCAAAATGCCTGCTGGAAACACAATCTCGTTGTGGGAACCGCTGTAATAGGCATTGACGGTGGGCGGCGTCATGCTCCATTCCTTGCGATCCAGCGGTTTGCCGATCTTCGCAATTTGGCGGTGGGATTCGAATTCCGTGGCCCTCGCGATGTTGCCAAGCAGATCTCCGCGGTCCACTTTGACGGAACTGTAGTCGCGCCACTCGTCGGGATAGCCGATTTTATTACGGATGGCATCAAGCTTCAGCTTGGCCTGTTTCTTGGTGTCCTCGGACATCCACGGTAAGCCGCGGATATCGCCATCGAGCGACTTCTCCAGCGCATCCACCATCTTCAGCATGCGTTGCTTACCGTCGGCACCGAAAGTTAGGTCTACATATTTCTGGCCGAGCGCCTCGCCTAACGAGCCGTCGGTGAGATCGACGCAGCGCTTCCAGCGAACCTGATTTTCCGCCTGTCCAGTGAGGAATTGCTGGAATTTGAAATTGCTGACGACGAAAGCCTTGGAAAGCCAGGGAGCTGAGTTGTTCAGCAAGTGAAAGTTGACATAGGTTTGGAGCGCTTCCAGCGGCTCAGTCGACAGCACGATGTTGACCTGCTTAAAGAATTCCGGATTCGAAACGTCGAGCTCGGCGAAGCTGGGCGCTCCCATGGCGGCGAAGTAGCGATCAAGATTAAAATTCGGCGCCAGAGCAATCGCTTGATCCCGGCCCATCTTATGATCGCGGCTCTTGGGGTCGCGGCGGGCCGTGCGATCCATCGAGGCCTTGGCGAGAGAGGTTTCAATACGCAGAACCGCCTGCGCTGCAGCCGCCGCCTGCTCCGGAGTACGCCCGGCCATGGTGAAAAGTTCGGTCGCATAGTCCACGAGATGCTTGCGCATCTCCGTCATCTTGGCATCGTCCTTCAAGTAATAGTCGCGATCCGGAAGCGTGAGTCCACCCTGGTCGATGTACGCGATGACCTCTCCGGCGTTATGGAGATCGGAGGAGGAATAGAAATTGAACAGCGGATTCGGCCCGTGCATATGTACGTAGGCAATCGCTTCCATCAGTGCGGCTTTGTCTTTTGCCGCAGTCACGCGGTCGAGGTAAGGCTGTAGCGGCGCTGCGCCTTTGGCATCGGCAGCCTTTTCGTCCACGCATGCGCCGTAGAAGTCGCCAATTTTCTGGTCAATCGCGCTACGGCTGGCGTCACCGGCAGAGGCTTTCTCCAGGATGTCGTGCAGCGTGACCAGATTGCGTTCGTACAACTCGGTGAAGCTCACCCATTCGGTCTGGTCGGCTGGAATTTCCGTATTCTTCAGCCAAGTACCGCAAGCATACTGGTAGAAGTCCCCACACGGATCAGCGGTTTTATCCAAATTATCAACGCTAAAACCGAGCGCAGGCTTCGCGGGAGCACTCGCTGGGGAAGACGTCTGTGCAAGGCTGCAACATCCACACAGGATGACAGTTAGAAGAACTTTCCCGAAACGCATGAAGACCTCACTGAGCGGAGATGGGCAAACCGATCAACAAGATACGACGGATGTCCGCCTAGAACGTTAGCTCAAAAACGTGTCTTTGGGCAATGGCGGGCGAATGGCGGGCAAATCGCAGCGTATAATCAGGCTACAAAATTCCGCAACACTCTTCTGGATGGTGGCGTTCATGAGTACGACCAACGGCAAGAACGGCAGTGGTGTCAACGGCAACGGGCATAACGCAGTCGCGCAGCCTCGCGCGGACTGGCTGGCCCAACGCAAGAAAGACAACACCGACGGAAACTTCTCGCAGATGCATTACGCGCGCCGGGGCGTGGTCACCGAAGAGATGACGTATATCGCGCTGAAGGAAAAAATTGCGCCGGAACTGGTACGGGATGAAGTGGCGCGCGGGCGCATGATTATTCCGGCCAACATTCACCACCCTGAACTCGAACCGATGGCGATTGGCGTGGCCTCGCTGTGCAAGATCAATGCGAACATTGGCAATTCTTCTGTTACCTCGGAAGTGGATGAAGAGCTCAAGAAATTGCACACGGCCGTACACTACGGCGCGGACACGGTGATGGACCTTTCCACCGGCGGCGATATTCACAATATTCGCGAAGCAATTTTGCGCCACTCTCCCGTACCGATTGGCACGGTCCCGATTTACGAAGCAATTTCACGGGTGAAACGCGTGGAAGACCTCAACGCACAAGTCATGCTGGAGGTCATCGAAGAGCAGGCTGAGCAGGGCGTGGATTACATGACGATCCATGCGGGGGTGCTGGTGCAGTATGTTCCACTGGCCTCGAAGCGCATCACCGGAATCGTGAGCCGCGGGGGCGCCATTCTGGCGGAATGGATGGTGAAAAACCACAAGCAGAATATGCTCTACGAGAACTTTGACGCAATTTGCAAAATTTTTCAGAAGTATGATGTGAGCTTTTCGCTGGGTGACGGACTGCGTCCCGGATGCCTCGCGGATGCCAGCGATGCGGCTCAGTTTGCGGAACTGAAGACGCTGGGAGAGCTGACCAGCAAGGCGTGGGAATACGATTGCCAGGTCATGGTGGAAGGGCCTGGACATATTCCGCTCGACCAGATTGAGATGCAGGTGATTAAGGAAAAGGAGCTTTGTCACGAAGCGCCGTTCTACACGCTGGGACCCCTGGTTACGGACATCGCACCAGGCTACGACCACATCACGTCGGCGATTGGCGCGGCGATGATCGGATGGCATGGCGCGGCGATGCTTTGCTATGTGACGCCGAAGGAACACCTCGGATTGCCCAACCGGGAAGATGTGAAACAGGGAATCATCGCGTATAAAATTGCGGCCCATGCGGCGGATATTGCGCGGCACAGGCCGGGTGCGCGGGATCGCGATGACGAGCTTTCGCGGGCGCGGTATAACTTCGACTGGAACCGTCAGTTTGAGCTTTCGCTTGACCCCGAAACGGCGCGTTCCATGCATGATGAGACGCTGCCGGAAGAGGGGTTCAAGGAAGCGGCGTTCTGTTCCATGTGT
>JAYTQD010000632.1:0-7217 GCA_043746935.1 Acidobacteriaceae bacterium
AGCTGCCCCCGCCACTTCCGCCCATTACGCCCCCAATGATGCTTCAACATTCTGGCAAGCGGCATGAAGTCGCTCACTGTGGTACTTGAAGACACGGCAGTCGTGATTGGTCGGAAAGCGATTCATCTCGAGTTCCATATCAGTCATGTAGGTATAGTTCCGAGACCAGCACAACGCATCAATCTTGTCAGCTTTGGTCGAAATCCCGAGATCTGAAACACCGAAATCCTGCTGATAAAGTGTACGGCCATCTTTGAAAGCATACCGAAGCCAGGTCAGCCCATCGAAAATATCCGCACCTGCCACGAAGTAATGTAGCGTTGTAACAGTGTCGAGACTGCCGAACACGTGAATTGGCGTACTAAGCCCTGTTCTAGTCAGGGCCATGCGGAGCTGGGCAATGTGAATCATTCGTTCGAGGACCGAATTCCCAATTTCTTTCTCAGTTACTCCGATAATACCGAACGCGTCGAGGTTTCGAACGTGATCTAGTACCCTATCTATTTGGATAAAGTTTTGATCCACAGTTTCCGGCTTTAGAAGTATTTCGCGGACAATGTCAGCCCGCGATAATGTCATACTCTTTGCTCGATGGATCTGTTCCTCCACGGAATAGCGCTTGCTCCGATGGTCGAAACTAATAACCACCGATGGAAGTTTAGGACTCCACCCGGCTATCAACGCAGCATGGTCTTCCTCAGGCCATGCAAGGGGGGCATTAGGCTGATCTCCAACATCAGACAAGTCCGTTATGCGCGAGGTTTCATACCCCCCACTGTCAAGAAAAATGGCAGATCCAAACTCGTAAGGCGGAGACAGAAGCTCGTGTTTGACGTCATAAGCGCTGATCAGTATTGGGCCAGCGATGAACTGTTCGCTTGCCCTAAATGGCTTTTCAATCTCCGCGACTCTGCTAGAAAATGAGGGAATGAGCATCGGAGTTTGGAGAGTTCTAGCCCCACCAAACCTTATTTCCCGCCTTCCCGCCAGCGTTAGCAACCCAGCATCCTCCTGTCGAGGCACGATAGGCATGTCCCGCAAGTTGGCATATGCCCCTTTTCGCAGCTATATGTAAGTTCTATAGGTAATCCGGAGGCCCGGTAATAATCAAAGATGTTCTTCTTATTCCAAGTTACGAAAGGAGTTGATAGACGTATCCGTCCATCAGTGTGTTCCGCAACCGATTGATCGAGACTCCGAGCAAACGCCGTTGAACAGTCGTAATATGTTGTTCCCGAGTGGATTCCTAAGGCGATGATGCCCATATGCAATCGACATGTTACCAAGGCCGTAAATACTAGGAACGCGTTTCTTCCAGTAATTTCGCCGCTGCCGAACTCGCTTGATGAATTGAGCGAGAGGCAATCGAGGGAAATCTGCATCAAGCGGCTGAGTGCTTCTGCCCCGAGCCTTTCGTGTGGCGCGGCCTTTTGGCCATAATCCACGAATAGCCCCCGGACGGAGTAGCCGTGGTCTCGAAGGAACCAGGCACAGGCCGCAGAATCGATCCCTCCACTTAGCAGGACAATGGCGTTTTTGCTCATTTTGGGTTTGATTGCACGCAGCCTTTCGCAGAGAAGTATACTCCGGCGAGTGGCCTTTCTAGGTACTTTCGTGCATCGGTATCGGAACAGACGTGGCCCCACCTAGCGAACTTCCAAGAGCGTGCCCTGAGCAAATTCGAAGGCGGGTGCCCCATTCAAGCCCTCTTTTGGCTTGAGTGGGGCAGTTCGACTCATTAGCGAGGCTATTGTGGTGGGTGGTCGATCTACGGCCGCCGTTCCAAAACACGTCGCAGATTCCGCTTTCCATGCAGAACCGCAACCACCTGCACTGGAACCGTCTCGGGCCTGTAAACCACGGTGTAATTCGGATAACGCGTCAGAGTCCAGAAGCGGAGATTGCGGGTAGTAAGACCATCGCGAGAGTGACCGCGCATGGGCGCCTCCGCAACAAACGCACAAGCATCGTAAATCGCTTGTTCGACGCTGGTGGCCGCGTCTTCACTATGTTCCGCAATGTAGGACCAGATGTTGAAGAGATCGGATTTTGCAAGCGGCGTGAGGCTGTACCCGCTCATTACTTCCGCGAAGAAGTACCCGAGGAACCAGATCCCGACGCGCGCGCATCGCGCCAATCGTTCTTCATCGTCTGCATCTCACGGCGGACTTGTTCGCCGTCAATCAGCTCTCCGCGCTTAGCCTGTAGAAAACCTTCCTCGATATGAGCCGACAGAGCCTGCCGTTCTTCGTCGGTCCAGCTTTCCTCGGCGTCCTGAGCTTCCAGCGCGTGGCGCAAGACATCTTCAACGCTGTCGTATCCGCCACCGGAAAGGCGCTTGTTGATCAGCGTTTCAAGATCGGAAGGGACGTTCAGTTGCATGGTGGCTTCTCCGTTCCCAGCGGGCGCCCAGCCTTTGCCTTGAATCTTCTGTTACGCCTTGGCCGCTCTCGTCTTCACCACTTCAATCGCCTTCTTCAACTGCTCGTCCTGCGGAGCTTTCTTCGGCTCCTGATCGGCAGCGGGCGTGGCGCTCTCGTCTTCATCTGGCAGAGCGATTTCTTCTTCACCGGCCACCAGGATATTAGGCGTCACCGCGGAATCCTGAATCGCTTTGCCTTGCGGCGAATAGTACTTGGCAATGGTCAGATTCAAAGCCGAATTATCTTGTAGCGGTATCATCTTCTGCACCGAACCGACGCCGAATGTCTTGTCGCCAAGAACATCGCCGCGAGCATTTTCCAAAATCGCAGCCGCCACAATCTCAGCCGGCCCAGCCGTCCCCCGGTTCACCAGAACAATCACTGGCAAATTGGTGATGGCCTTTTCGGGATTGGCCGTAAAAGCTTCTTTCGGATACTTCTGTCCTTGTAAGTAAGTAATCGTTCCGTGGTCGAGAAAGAGATTCGCCGTGGCAATGCCTTCCGCCGCGTCACCGTCCGCGCTGTTCCGTAAGTCAAGAATGAGCTTCGTCGCTCCGGATTTTTGCAAGCCGCGCACCAGATTCGCGATCTCGACGCTCTTGCCCTTGGTGAACCAGTCGACTTTCACGTAGCCCACGCCCGCTTCCACAACTTTGCTCGAAGCCGCGGGATTACTCACCACGTCGCGCGTGATCACAATCTTCTGTGGCGCAGCCTTGCGCGCGCGCACGACAGAAACGGTAACGGTCGATCCGGGCTCTCCAGCCAAAAGGCTGTTGATTTCCACCGGCGACATCTCGTGCGTGCTTTTGCCTTCAATCGCTTCAATGATGTCGTAATTCTGGATGCCGGATTTTTCCGCAGCTCCTCCAGGAAGAACAGAGACCACGGCGGCGTATCCAAAGCGCTTGGAAACCGCGGCCCCAATGCCTCCGCTCTTTTGCCCGCTACGTGCCTTGAATTCCTTGTATTCCGCAGGACTCAAATAGCTGGAGCTGGAATCAAGCGCCTCCAGCAATCCATGCAGCGCCCCATTCGTCACCTGCGGTATGTTGGGCTCGTCCACATACTCGCGCTCCACCCGCGACAGAACTTCGCTGTAAACCTGTAGCTGCGGGTAAGGCCCCTCGCCACTACCAGAGGCGCGCACCCCCAAACTCCCCAAAGCCATCACCACCACCAGCGCCAGCGAACACGTGAGCACAAAAAGCTTGGATTTCGTCGACATAGTCCCCATTATACGCAGTTGGATGCCACTTCAACCCCGCGAGTTGTGACCCACATCCCCGAAGTAACCTACTGGAAGGGCTGAGACGAACAAGGAGAGCAAGAGGTGAGCCAGCAAGAGAAAATCTGGTGGCGGCGATTGGACTCGAACCAACGACCTAGGGATTATGAGACCCTCGCTCTAGCCACCTGAGCTACGCCGCCACGTTGATTATTGTAGCATCGGCTAGTCGGTGGGTTTGGTGGGGGGTGGGGGTTCGGTGGCGCTGAAGTCGTTGAGAAAGCGGGGGGTGTAGGCGTCGAGGAGGGTCGTGATGCGGGTGGGGTCTGGGCTTTTTAGGATGAGGGCGGCGTGGTGTTTTTTGATTGGGCGGGTGGAGATTTCGGGGTCGGTGTAGTGGCTCAAGTCGGGGTGTTCCTGGCGGGAGAGAGTCAGCAGGATGCCGGCATAGTCTTGGCGGAGTTGTGGGAGGGTATAGCGTTCGGCTTGGACTTCGACGCGAGCCCATTCGCGCCAGAGGTTGAGGCCGGTGGCGACTTCCACCAGGTCGGAGATGTAGGCGCCGCCGACGCGGGCTGAGGTTTCGAGGAAATAGAAATTCTTGTCGGCGTCGGCACGGATGAATTCGGTGTGGGCTACGCCGCGGATGAATCCTAAGGCTTTTTGCAGGTTGCGTTGCAGGGTTTGCAGTTTTTTGGATTCGGGGCTAGTGCGTTTCAGGGTGCGGGTGGTGAAGATGCCGCCGCCGTGCGAGACCTGCATGGGCGGGCGGCCGTATTGATGGACTTCGGAGAAGACGACTTTGCCTTCGGAGACGACGCTGTCGACGTGGAAGACTTCGCCGGGGACGAATTTCTCTATTAGATGATAGGACTGGCGGTCGCCGAGCTGGTCGAGCAGGGGCCAGATCTCGTCGGCGTGTTCTATTTTACGAATGCCGATGGCGGAGGCTTCCGAGCGCGGCTTGAGCACCCAGGGCGGGGCGACGCGCGCCATGAACTCGCGCAGGACATCGTAATTCAGAACAGGACAGAACGGCGGGACCAGGATTCCGGACTGGTCGGCGCGTTCTCGCATGGCCAGCTTGTCGCGGAAGTAGCGCAGCGTGGTCGCCCCCATGCCGGGAATGCGCATGTGCTCGCGGAGCTCGGCGGCGGATTCCATGTCGTATTCGTCGAGGGCGACGATGCGGTCGATCTTTACCGACCGCGCCATGTAGGCGACGGCGTGGATCATCTGTTGGAGCGTCAGGTTTTCCGGGATGTAGAAGATGTCGTCGAGGATTTCGCGGGGCCAGTTGGCGTCGCGGCGTTTTTCCAGCGTAAGCAGGTAGACGTGGCAGCCCAGGCGCTTGGCCTCGCGCATGAATTCCTGTCCTTTTTCGTAGGACGCAATGCAGAGGAGAGTGAGTGGCTCCGGCATTCGTGGCCTCGGGGGAGAATGGGAATAGTAGAGACTATAGCAAAGGGCGGGGGGTCGATTGCAGAAGTTGGATTGCAGATTGCAGAAGTAAGAGCTGGCGGGGCCGGGAGTGGACCTTTGCGCCGAACTTTGGGGGGGCAGCCCTCGGCCAATCTGGCGCTCCCCCTCCGTAAAGCACTTATAAGGAAGACTGCTCGAAAGTAGACTTGAGCGTTCGTATCTTTGAGCGTTCGTATCTTTGGTCGTTAGCCTCTGTGGTGGGCGCGTGGTGTAGTTGGGAACACGGCTCCCTGTCACGGTGCAGTCGCGGGTTCGATCCCCGTCGCGTCCACTCGGGACCAAAATGGGAGGGGAAAACAGGGATACCCTCCGAATTACTTCCGTACATCTTGACACAGCCTGTTGCGCAGGCGGAAAATTGAAATTGCACCGTGACAGGTGAGTTTGGTAACCCCGTCGAACGGGGTTACCGCAAGGGCTGCGCTGAGCGCGGCCCTTCTTGTTTTAGGGCATCGGACATAGCGAATCACGTCTTGGCTTTCCTGCGCGGTTCGGATTTCCGCTTGAGCCGCGCGCGGGCTTGCGCCGGGGAGATGTGGTGTCCCCGGTCTAGCGTCTCTAGACGCCGGCCCAGCTCTTGGTTGAATCCGGAAAGCTGCGCGGCCCGCGCCTGGTCATGTTCTTCCAACAATCGCAACGCTTCCCGGACCACTTCGCTGGCGGAGTTGTAGCGGCCCGAATCCACTTTGGCGCTCACAAATTTCTCCAGCTCGGTGGTGAGAGAGACGTTCATGGGTGTTCTCCTAATTTATCCGCTCTAGTGTGGATACCAAAGATTGTGAATGTTTGGTATCGACGCTAAACGCGAAAAAACTGGGGAACGTCCGTCCCGAGTTTTGTCCACGAGTTTTACCCGAGTTTTAGTTTTCAGCCATGCTGCCCAACCCGCCAAAAATTGGAGCACCTGTGGCGCGGACACTCCTGTCCGCGTGGTCTTGCTGGAAGAACGCAAGGACGGGGCACCCGAGATTTCGGTTTGGGAAGCACGATCAAAACCGTCGAAAGGGTCGGCCACCCGCGGAGTTAGGTGGACTTCCGCGATCCGGCAGCTATGGCGATTACGCCCCCTACGATCAGCAGGCCGCTGACCAGCGGTGGCAAGCGTTCGCTACTGTTCGTTTTCACACCAATCTTGGCATCGCCGATTTGCAGGCTGTGGTCTTCCTGATGCGGAACCGGAACAACGAACGACAGCACTCCGAGAACCAACAGCACTGCGCCAATCCATGTCAAGCTCTTCATCGTCGCCTCATCCCCTCTGTCCCCTTCCACTATTTCTGAACTGGCAGGTTGTTGTCCATGAAAAAGATGCTAGCCGCCGCGGTAAGGTTCGTACCAGGGCATGTCTTCAGACATGCCGCAACCGCTCCCCGAACCCGCGCCTTCAGGCGCTGCGCGTGCTCGCTGTGGAGCGAACACTCCTGTCCGCTGCCGTTGGAGAGTCCATCGTGGGCGTCCATCTAAGAGGGACTGCGCATCTCAGCCGGCTTCGAGGTGCTATAAGAACAGAGAGAGTCTGGGGCGTTGCGATGAACCCCCGCCCCTTCGACTTCTCTCAGGGCAGGCTCTGTCGCTGACGCGACCAGGACGGGGCACCCGGCGAGTGACTGGATAGGAGAGATTTGTGAGAGCGATTGCGGTGATACCGGCGCGGTTGGCGTCGACGCGGTTGGCGCGGAAGATGTTGCACTTGATTGCGGGAGAGCCGCTGCTGGCGCATGTGGTGCGCGGGGTGATGGCGTCGCCGCTACTGGCGGAGGTGATTGTGGCGACGGACTCGGAGGAGATTTTTTCGTTCTGCCGGGAGAACGGGTGGGCGGCGCGGATGACGTCGGCGGCGCACCGCAGCGGGACGGAGCGGGTGCATGAGGTAGCGCAGGCGGTGGAAGCCGACGTTTATCTGAATGTGCAGGGCGATGAGCCGTTGACGCGCCCGGAACATATTGCTTCCTTGCTCGAAGTCATGCGCGATCCGGCGGTGGAAGTGGGGACGTTGAAGGTTGCGTGTCCGTCGGTGGATGTTCTGAATCCGAATGCGGTGAAGGTAGTGTGCGAGGCGAGTGGGCGGGCGTTGTATTTTTCGC
>JAYTQD010000633.1:0-17896 GCA_043746935.1 Acidobacteriaceae bacterium
GACCAAGGTAGGGGAGCGGGAGGTTTCAGCAGCTTACTCTTCTGAGTTTCCGCTCTTTCGATTCCGCTTCAGGTCCTTCAGGTCGCTGCCGCGGCCTAAAGCCTGTTTGTTGGCTATGAGGTCGTCTAGGGAAATGAAGTGGACCGGAACCCCAAAGAAAGTGCTCCCGACCCTTTTCGTCCACGCATCGGCGAACGCAACGCCTGTGATTTCGGTCAGAATATCAATCCGCACCGGAGCAATTCCGATCTGATAGACCACCTGTGCCCCCGCGAATGTCTGGGCAGTGATCCCATCATGATCGATGGGATCGCCAAATTTCGTAAGCGCTTCGACCACCCGAACCGAATTCTGCGGAGAATTGTGCACCCATACGTCGAGATCTTTTGTATAACGTGGCTCCCCATACTTCATGACTGCGAGCCGCCGACGATCAAATATTCAACCTGCAACTCGTTTAAGAGTTGTAGCAGTTCGCTGTAGTGTGGGTTTTCTGCCATGGCTGATTTCCTCAGCTAACTCCACCAATTTCCAGGCGGCAGCAAAGATGGCTTCATCTCCCTGCTCCTGCCAAAACTCGATGTCGAATGACCGATCCGGGAACTCATGTTGTACGAGTCGTGTTTTCCATGCTGAATTGTGAGGACTGCTCATTTAGCCTCTTCGTATCGGTCCCAAAATCATTCTGCCGTTCCGGAAGAACCTTCCGGCTTGCCGAAAGACCGCAGTCGTTCGCCACAATGAACACTAACAGCAATCAGGCTAAGGGGCTCGATATTTTCTCCTTGCCGGAGGGAGTAATCGGTTCGATCCCCCTCAGGCAAACCCTTACCCGTGCAACGGCGATAGGCTTCGAAGTCTCTCGGCCCTGCAATCAGTGAAGATCAATCGTGGAGGAATTCAGTGCGTTAGCCCGGCGGCTGCCTAAGCGGCGTAGACAACTTTCTTTAGGCTTTCCATGGAGTCGACCTGATCGAGAGAATGGAGCCGCAGAGACTGAAGAATAGGAACCATAATCTCGGGTCCTGTTTTGTCCAGGGCAGCCTTCAGGCGACGCAAGCCCCGTTCCCCTGCGTGCATGTGGTCTAACACCTTTCGCAGAACACCAACTTCGTGAATCTCCGTCGGTCTCCACACGCTGGCAACGCTCTTCAAAACGCCCCTATACAGGCGTCTGCCAAGAACCTCCGCCATCGCTTCAATCTGACCAACTATTAAGGTCGATCCTTCGGAGTTCGCCCTTCGGTCATCTGCGGCTGATTCTCCAAAACTGCTACCACTCCCATCCGAGTTGGACATCGCGGGGTCAGTCTCCCGGCTGGGCCGCGGTTTGACCCAGCACTGCCTTGCCCGTGGCGGGGGCGCCGTCAAGGTTTTGGGCGTAGGACACCAACGGAAAGACCTGGATAACAAGAATGCTCAAAAGAAAGGCGAGAACGAGGCGCTGCCGCCTCTTTCCCCAACTCGACAATTTCATACGGATCCTCTTCCGCGACTCGGGTTGAGTGAATCTCCCGCGTCGCAGGCGAGAACATAAGTCCCTTTCAAATTTCGGGCAAATCGGGAAAGGCCTATCTGTGTAGTGGCAAAAGAGGCTTGAGAGCGGGCTCTTGTGGGACAAATTCAAACACCGCAAGGCGCGTTTCGACTTCAGATTGAATCTAAAGGGCGCTTCCGTGAACGTTCGCCATGCTCTGCCTGGGAGTAGAAGGCTTATCAGATGAAAATACGTTTGCCTTTGGTGCATCTCACAACGGGATTCTAAAATGAGGATAGCCCGTCATCCACCGGAGCCAGGCCGATCCCTCGGGAAAACCTTGCCACAAGCCGACTTTTCGGTACTGATTCGCTTGGTGCCCATCTGGATTACTTCCGGATCGCCGACAATCCGACCGGAAATGCAGCGTCGCCGCCAGTTTCTTTGTAGTTTCCTTGAGGAGTGCTGCACCGGGCCCAACTGAAGTCCCATTTCTTGTACGAAAGTGGATCATGACTTCCCTGGTGTCGACTGGACTGCCGAGCGCAAGTTAGAATGCGAGTGCGAAAGGGCGGCTTGATTCGAGGGCCACGATGGACACGAATAGTTCACGGCGGAGTTTTTTGAAAGGCTCGGCTGTCGTAGGGGTGGCTCACATCGTCGGTTCGCCGGCATTTGCAGCTTCGGTTCAGCCTTCGGTAATCGTCGTCGGTGCCGGGGCGTTCGGGGGTTGGTCCGCACTCCAGCTCTTGCAGAGGGGCGCGAAGGTCACGCTTATTGACGCTTGGGGGCCTGGAAATTCTCGTGCCAGCTCAGGTGGCGAGACACGTACCATTCGTGCAACCTATGGTCCTGCGCACCTCTTGTACACGAAGATGGTTGCTCGGGCTCTGCAGTTATGGCAGGAGTACGAGCAGAAATGGAATGTGAAGCTGTTCTTCCGGAGTGGGGCTCTTCGCATGGCCGGCGCGGACGATTCCTACGAGCGCGCGGCCTTGCCGGTACTGAAGGAGGCCGGGATTCGATTTGAGAAACTCTCGGCCCCAGATTGCGCCAAGCGTTGGCCGCAAATCAATTTTGATGGAGTGTCGTGGAGCGTTTACGAGTCCGATTCCGGCTTTCTTGCCGCGCGCCGCGGGTGCGAGGCCGTTCTGAATGCTTTTCTGAAAGAAGGTGGCCAATATCGACAGGCACAGGCCACTCCCGGTTCAATCGTGTCCCATCGCATGCAGGGAATCAGTATTAGCCCGGGTGAAATCCTGAATGCTGACCATTATGTTTTCGCTCTTGGTCCATGGCTTGGGAAAGTCTTCCCGTTCTTGGCGACCAAGATCACTCCGACTCGTCAAGAAGTTTCCTTTTTCGGCACTCCTGCTGGCGATCAGCGCTTCGCAGAAGAGCAACTGCCGACCTGGATTGACGGGGGCACGTATCCTTTTTTCGGTGTACCTGGAAACCACTGGCGCGGCTTCAAGATCGCTGACGACACACGCGGACCAGTCATTGATCCCAGCACGATGGAGCGTGAGATCTCGGAGGAGCGACTGACGGCGGCGCGGGCCTATTTGCGCATGCGCTTTCCAGCGATGGCCGGCTCCCCGCTGCTTGAGAGCCGGGTTTGCCAGTATGAAAACTCCACAGACCACAATTTTATTTTGGATCGCCATCCTGAAGCGGAGAACGTCTGGATTGTCGGCGGAGGCTCGGGCCACGGTTTCAAACATGGACCAGTGATGGGTGAAATGGTCGCGGATGCTGTGATGGGCCTGAAGGCGCCGCCTACAGAAATGGGTCTCGGACGCCTGCTAAAGATCGGTTCGAGCTGAGTTCAATATCGCGCGCGACCGCCAGACATATCGAATACTGCCCCTGTGTTGAACGCGCTGGCCGGGGAGCAAAGCCATAAAACCATTCTAGCAACCTCGTCCACACTTCCTAAACGTTTTAGAGGGCTCGCGTTAATCATCTCACTCACCACCGTCTCTCCCAATCCCCTGATGAGGTCCGTGTCGATCGGACCGGGGGCAACGCAGTTTACGCGAATGTTGGTGTCGCAAACCTCCCGGGACAGGGCTTTTGTGAACGCAATCACTCCCGCGCTCGCAGCTGAATATGTTGCAAGGTTTGGCAAACCTTCCTTGCCTGCGAGGGATCCTATGTTGACAATCCGGCCGCGTCCCGCACGCTGCATGAGCGGAAGAACTTTGCGAGTTACCTCGAACACACCCATAAGGTTGACCTCGACGATCTTTTGCCATTCGCCCGCGTCGAGTTCATGGAAGGGCCTGTAGGCGCCGAGATATCCCGCATTGTTTACAAGGATGTCGATTCGCGGAGACTGGCGAACGGTAGAAGCAAGAGCCCCGGTGATCTGATCGGCGTTCGCAACATCGACGCTCAGGGAATGTGCGCCATCGAGTTCGACCGGATCAATATCCCAAATCCAGACCTGAGCGCCAGATCGAAGCAAGTGAGCTGCGATGGCCCTGCCTATTCCCCTGGCGCCACCGGTTATGATCGCCGTCTGGCCAGAAAAATCGTACTCGGGTCCGTCCGTCATTCAATCCCCCAACTGGAAATGTACTTAACATCACATTCTCGAACAATGGCTTTGTTGACGCAAGCACGCGCGAAAATGACGCTTCAAAATGCGGTTATCTTCGTGAGTTACCCGCGGGTGACGCGCAATCCGGAAGTAATGCCTCCAGATTGGTGCCGAGAAACGCGCCACTGTCTTGTAGCCACAATGCATCCAGGTGCCGTCGGCCTCTTCATCGCACCTCGACCTTGTCGGAGAAGTCCTCGGCCTTGAGCGGGATTAGCGCTCGTGACTCTGGTTCGGGGTGGACTGTCGGCAACTCTGAAGTTGAGCCCCGGCGCGGAGGCGAGACGACCAGCGGCGCCGGTGTTAACTCGATCCGTGTCTTTTCCGCGCGGGGCATTTTCGTCGCGTGCATCATCGCATCGTTGTACTTGACTGATTCAGTTCGCGCTGCAGTTGCAAGAGCTGCCGCAGCTCTTCAGAATTCGGCGGGTTATCTGGATACACACTGTGCAGCCCTGACTGGATCCAAGCCGCGTTTGATTTTGGTGTCTGCTCCAGCACGACGTAGATCGGAGTATCAGCCGAGATCGTGACTACGATGTGCTGTGTTACGGTCATCCTTGATAGTTGCTCATCACCGGCCTCTCCGATGTTGTTGCTGACCCTCTCTCGTACAAGGTCTGACTCGCTTAACGGCTGGTTCAAATTGCCGCGTCCGACCAAAGTGGCCCCAACCTGGCCGATCCCCGATAACGACCTGACCAACACATTCTTACCCGTGTTTTTCCCTTCGACTTTTCCTTTCAGCGGACGCATTTCGAGGTCCGTGGCAACGGCTTGGATCGGAACGGCCGCACCATCGGGCATCATCAGCGAGTCGAACTGGATTCGCACGTAACCTGAGCGGTCCGCGTCTTGCAGGTGTCCAACTACTCTCGGCCAGCGGGGACAATGATTTCCCCGTCGCGCTCGTAGTTGTACTCAATCACAGCCAGCACCGGAGTTCGCACCGCCGTGCTTGCAGCTGATTCCAGGCGCGCTCGCAATCGCGTTCCCGTGGCCAGCCCTAAGCCAACATCCGGTCCTGGGTTACTGGATATTTCCTCGCTGCGAGAATTGCCTTGTAGCGCAGAAATGCTGCGTACATATACCAGCGAAGACTTCTCCATCGCCTCGCGCTCCGCCTTGCCGGTGTCAGCTATTTCAGCCGCACCGTTACCGCTTGTCCCCGGCTGATAAGGCGGCGCTTGCCAGTTCTGCTGCTCTCCGAAGGGCGGTATTGATGCCAGCGTTCCGTCTGCATTTCCCTGTCCTGTACGTGGCGTACCGGGAGTTGGCCGCCCAGTTGCCGTCCGCTGCAGATCTCGCTCGTTCAGAAATCCTTCGTGCGTCTCTTTTGTGGCCGGTCGGCCGGAGTCGGTGATAGGAAACAGGCTCTTATCACTAGGTGTGGCGCTGCTTTCGGACGCCACGTCCTGCGTGGTGGCGGTCGCACCGTTCTTTGATTTCGGAGCTGGACGCTTACCGGGTATCGACGTAGCAACGAAGATCAGCAAAGCGACCACAATCGCGCCTGCCCCGATGATCACGAACCGGTTCTGTTGGAACTGCTGCTTGGTTCGCTGCTTTGCTCTTGTCGCGAGTTCCGGCCCCTGCCCGAGTGCGTCCCCGGCTGCGGGCTTGCCGATGGCTCTTGAATTGTTGCAGCGCTTCCGCTGCCGTTGTCTGCAAGGATTCCCAATCGACGCTGGCCGATTTGGCTCTCAGTTCGACGCAAAGCCGTTGCAGAGGCTCATCGAACTTGCCGATGGCCCTTTCTTCGTTGATTCCCTCATAGCACTGGAGGCGTTCGACTGTGGTACCAACCGCATCCGCAACTGCATATGCCAGTTGGGTCTTTCCGCTGCCCGCCGGGCCTTCCAGCAGCAATGGCTTCTGGAGTCTCGCGGCCAGATACACCGTTGTCGTAGCTATCGAATCCGCAATATAGCCGGTAGACCTGAGTCGTTCACTGACTTCTTCAAGAGATGAAAACACCAGTGGCTCCTGTGCCCGAGCCGAATTTACTGATCGAGCCTCAAGAACCTAACCCCAAATGAAATTTCGGTCAAATCACTCACATGTTTGTGCTAAATGTGAGATGGGAATTGCTAAAGACGGGCCGCATTGACCGAATTCTTGCTTGGAGGTACAACAACGCCCAAAGGAGTCCTCGAATGAGTTCTGCAAAACCAGCCTTTGAGACCATTCAATTTCCAGAACGGGCGGACCGACCAGCGCAGCAAGAACGTAAGGAAAATGGCAGGGTAGCCGGATCGGATTTACGACTGCTGACGCCCCAGCAAGTCGCAGATCGCCTGGGAGTATCAGACCGATGGGTACGAGATCACGCAACTCGCAGATCTCCCAGAATTCCAGCGGTGAAGCTGGGTGCCCTTCTCCGATTTCGTGCCGCGGACATTGAGAAATTTCTGACCCAAAATAACCTCACACCCTCTTCCAAAGAGCACTCAGGTCGTGTATGACTAAGGTGTTCTCCGCGACCACCGATGGACCATAAGGAGAAATGCCTCATGGCAATGGTCTATCAAAAGGGAAGAGTTTACGAGAAAGGCAAACGGATAAAAAAGTGGTACGGCCAGTACCGGCTCTATATGAGAGACCGGCAAGGAAAGGAGGTTGAGAGGACTCGAAAGGTTGTCCTGGGCCTGAAATCAGAACTTCGCAAGTACGAAGCCGAGGAGAGGCTGCGGGAGATCATCCGCAGGGAAAATGGGAAGGAGAACGGCGTACCAGTGCCCAATCCTAGACCCGACGATTCGGTGACTTTTGAATGGTTCGTCACCGAAAAGTACTTTCCGATGCGGCGAGGTCAATGGCGTCCCGCCACCAAGCAGAAGACTGAATTCGAGATCAAGAAGTACTTGGTCGAGAAATTCAAGAATGTCCCACTACGAAACGTTGGACTCTTCGAGATGCAAACGCTCTTGAACGGTCTCGCTGAGAACTACTCAGAGTCGATCGTCAAGCACGCATTTGTGAACCTGAGGTCCATCATGCGAACGGCGCAGAAGCTGAAAATCATCTCGGAGAACCCGGGGGAGGAAACAAAGATGCCGGAGACCAGGGAAGTCAGTAGGCCTACGATCAGTGCAGAACAGATCATCAGCCTCATTGACTCGATTGAGGATCCGCACGATTTGTGCCTCATGAGTATTGGCTTGTTCTGTGCCACTCGGACCAGTGAGACATTGGGTCTGCAATGGAAGTCGTACGGTGGGGACAAATTGGTGATCCATGGCACTGCATATGAGGGGCATCTCTATGCAGGCAAATTGAAAACCAAGGCCAGCCGGAATGCGGTTCCTATTCCGGAGGACATTCAACCCATCATTGACGCTTGGCGGCAGACCTGCCCAGACACCTCGCCCGAGGCACTCATGTTCCCGACCCTCGGACGGGATGAGCGTATCGGCAAGAAGGTGCCTCGGCAGGCGAGGAACTTCCTCAAGTGGAGAATCCTCCCCATTACCGACAAGCTGGGTATCCCCAGAAACCTGGTCACGTTTCAGGTGATGCGGCGCACACTGGGTACGGACATGCAGCACCACGGAACGATGAAAGATGCCCAAGGAATCCTGCGGCACGCGAGCATAACAACTACAGGCAATGTGTACATGCAGCAAATACCAGCAAGTGTCATGGCAGCGATCAACTCGCGGACGCGGGCAATTCTGGCAAAACGGCGGGCGGTTGCCACAAAAGCGGAAGGTGCAACGTGTCCCAACGTGTCCCAATCCGGGGAGGCCGTTCTTGCAAGTAGTTAAAAAGAAATGGCTCCTCAGGTAGGACTCGAATCCACCTGAAAACGTGGTTGCAAGGACTTACAGGGCACGGACGGCGCTTGAAAGACATAGAAGTACATGGTAGTTCACGGTAAGTGATTGCAAAATGATTGCAGAATTGCGAGATTGCACTTGCGCTCTCTTGGTGTTGGAACAATTCGTTTTGGCACCGGAGCATCGAGTCTTCAAGCGCACGCTGGCGGCAATGGACAGCGAAACCAGACGGGCGGCTCTTGCACGATACCCCAATTTATTTATAGTATTGCGCATGACCCAACCCCGTGCCCAAGCGAACCGGCGGCTTTACGAGATCGCCGAAGGCCAGCAGGGCTTCTTCTCGACCAAACAAGCCAAAGCTGCGGGCTTTGCGGAGAATACCCATCCCTATCACGTTCGGGCCAACCACTGGATTCGTGAGCACCGTGGCATCTACCGGCTGGCGCTGTTTCCTGTGACAGATCATCCCGACCTCGCGCAGTGGGCCCTTTGGTCCAGAAACCGCCGCGAGGAGAGCGAAGGGGTGTACAGCCATCAGACCGCGCTGCGCCTGTGGGAGCTCTCCGATGTAAATCCTTCGAAGCTACACATGACGGTTCCCAAAAATTTTAGGCGCAACAGTAAGCCTCCCGACATCCTCGTGCTGCACCGTGCAGACCTTCCCTCGAGCGCCATCGAGACAACGCAAGGGTTCCAGTTTACGAAGCCCGTGCGCACAATTCTTGACCTCATCGAAGCAGATTCTGCATCGCAAGATATTGTGCGCCAAGCGATTCGTCAGGCGTTCGAGCGGGGGCTAATCAGCCGAAAGCAGGTTAGTGTTGCACACATGCCAGACACAGTCCGAAAGTTTTTCGACGCTGAACTACGGCGTGCGACCCGATGAAACCCGCAAAGAAATACGCCTCAGCGGGGGCGCTTCGCCGAGCGCTGGAGGATCGTCTCCGTCAAACTGCGAGCGAGCAGCAGACCGATCTCGCTCGCCTCCGTCGCCAAGTGGCATTTGACCGCCTCCTCGCCAGACTTTTCCATTCGGAGGACGCTCCGTGGGTACTGAAAGGCGGTTACGCGATGGAACTCCAGCTTCGCGTGGCCCGCACGACCGTTGATATCGATCTGACATTGCCAGCCAGCTTGAACTTCCCTGCCGAAGGCGCGACCGCGAATGTGGTTGTACGAGAGATGCTGCAAGAAGCATCTGGCCTTGACCTCGGCGACTGGTTTGTCTACGCCATTGGCTTACCGATCATGGAACTGGACGCAGCGCCCTACGGCGGCGCGCGTTATCCCGTCGAGTGCCGCATGGACGGGCGAATTTTTTCTAGGTTCCATCTCGACGTTGGCATTGGCGATGTGGTGATGCAGCCCTTGCAGACGATCCAGAGCCGGGACTGGCTTGTCTTTGCAGGCATCAGCCCAGTTACCGTTCGCGTGATTCCAAAAGAACAACAGCTCGCAGAAAAACTGCACGCCTATACGCTGCCGAGGAGCAAGCCCAACAGCCGCGTCAAGGATCTCGTCGATCTGATTCTGCTCCTCCGCTCCGGCGACCTGCGCCAGGAGAAACTTCCGGCAGCACTTCGCCTGACGTTCGAGCGAAGAAAAACACACGCGATTCCGGCTCAACTGGTGCCGCCTCCGCAATCGTGGGAAACACAATTCCAAGAACTCGCCGCCGAGTGCGGGCTATCGTCCGGGCTAGACGACAGCTTTGTGGAAGTACGCGCGTTCTTCGATGCCTTGCTCCACTCAAGCAGCTGAAAATTCCTTCTCAACCCACAGGAGCCTTCAAGCGGATGGCTCGGATGCTACTGTGATCTTCCTGCTATTGATCGCAGTCATGAACTTGGCGTAATCGGCTTCGGTTTGGTCGGCATACCGCGAAGCAAAATCTCTGATTGCTTTCACTAACTTCAATCCGCTGCCAGAATAACCGTAAATCATGCATGGGTCTCCAGAACGCGCATGTCCTCGTGCCAAGATCTCCCCTGCAACCACAGCTAGGCTTTCCAAGCCGCCGCCTCGCAGCGTCCGGAGGTCGATGCCGCCCTTATGATCGCTGAGCTGTCTCACCAGATATTGATGACCCCCGAAAGCCGTCCAGCCCAAGAACAGGTCGGAAACCGGCTGGATCGCTCTCTGCCCGTCTGCAACACGCCGACCCTGATTGTTGTAAACCGGGCCGGGCAGGTACCGAGCATAAGCGGACTTCACTTCCTGCTTGATCTGGAGAAATAAGGGATCTTTGCGCCCGTTTCCCTCAAGCAGCACGACATAGTCTCGCAGTCCAACGCTCCCCGGTCCAACAACTTTGAAACAAACATCGACAGGCCGAAAGAGATTGAACAGATGCCTCCGCTCGGGGCTCAAGCCGTCACCATAAGTTTTGAGCGACGACAAGACATCTTTGGCCTCTTGACCCGTCACACGCCAAAACACAGGCCGTCTGCTTATGAAACGGTGCTCGCCCTTTCCCCCGACCTGGGTGTACTTGTTGAGAAGGTCGAGAGGCTTGGCTCGTTCGGACTGGCGAAGCGCTGCATGAATCGGCCGAACCCGTTGTTCCCGATGAATTAGATGTCGGGCCACTTCCAGAAGTGGTTGTCGTGCAAACCAAGCCATGGATCGGCAATAGCTCTCGACGAACGCCTCCGCAGCGGAGCGCCGGATCGCGCGGTCTTGTTGGGCTTCGCGCCCCGCAAGAATAATGCTCGTAGCCATCCGCTTGACATCCCACTCCCAAGGCCCGCGAATCGTTTCATCGAAGTCGTTCAAATCGAAAATTAGTTTTCCGTCTGGCGAAGCGAAAGATTCCAGGTTCTGCACATGAGCATCTCCGCAGAGTTGTGCATTCAGACCAGACTGAGGCAAGCGCGCCAAGTCCGCGGCCATGATCGCTACTGCGCCACGAAAGAAGGCGAATGGCGAACTCGACATTCGGGAATACTTGAGCGGTAACAGGCGTGGAAGACGACCCTCAGTCGCGGAGAGCAACAGTTCGATAGGATCAAACTTCCTCTCCTGGGGGAGGAGATCGCAGTGTGTCGTTCGGCTCACAACACCGCGCCGGTGCCTGCCGAATTCTATCCGGTCGTTCGCAGACTGTGCTTCCCGAAAACCAATGCCAACTCTAACTGTCATGGCCTGTAGTCTAGCGCCTTTTGCGCCAAAGCCCCCAACAGCTTTTCCCGATTAACGCCCGCTGCCCGGGAGGGAATGCCAGAATGTTCCAATCCGAGCGCAGCCGTCCGCATACCGCATTAGAAACCTGTAACTCAGTTTGTCCCAAGCTTGCAATACTGCATATGCATTGAAATCGCCGTTTCTTTTTACTTCACGGTCAAGAAGAAACGACATTTCCTTCTCTTGCTCAAAGTGTCCGTATAACGAACTACGACATAGTAAAGAGCGGGCTGATTGTAATGGTTGCCAAGGTCGACTTTCCCACAGTACCGTCCCAAGTTGTCCGGCGAAAGAGAGACTTTTCGCGGAACCCCTGTGATCTTCCCAACCTGTTTTGCAAAGTCCACGAAGACGCCTTCGACTTGCGCCGGTTCGCCACCATTTGTTTTGCTAAACAACACACAATATTCGTCTTTCTCAACCAATTTGCCCGACTGGCTGAGCAGCGAAATGTAGAGGTCATGGTTTCGCTTCGACGCTATTGTTGTTTGGCCAGCACAGATTTGAGCTGCCATGCCGAAGACCAATGCCAAGGATAGAATCAAGCATATCCTGAGCAAAAGGGATGACCTCGAAGATGCGACTTTCCAGTTCGACTTAATCCACATGTTCGCCTTCTCCAAAGAATCCGATTTCTGCCGCGGGGAGAGTGTCGTGGGGGCCTGCCCAGAAAACATAGAGAGCAGGGAGCATGACGATGCTCACCAGCAGTTCCACAATGAGGCCGCCTACGATCACAATGGCAAAAGGCCGTTGTGAGTCAGAGCCAATATCGTGAGAGAGGGCAGCGGGCAATAGGCCCAGCGTGGCGACGAGCATCGTCATCATGACCGGACGGAAGCGAAGCAACGCACCCTCTTTGGCGGCTTCGCGCGGGTGCATACCGCGAGTGCGGAGCTGGTTTATATATTCGATCATGATGACACCGATTTCGACAGAAACACCAATCAGGGCGAGAAAGCCAAGTCCCGAAGAGACCGAGAAGTGCGTACCCGTGACCAGCAGACTGAGCAGGCCACCCAGGGGTGACAGCGCAACCACCGCGAGGATGAGCGCCACCCATTTCCAGGAATCAAACGCCGCGTAAAGGATGAAGGACATCAGCAGTAGCGTGATGGGTACGATAATCGCTAGGCGGCGATTGGCGCGCTGCTGACTTTCGTATTCCCCAGTCCAGTCCAGGTGGTAGCCTTCCGGCAATTGAACCTTCTGGTGTACGGTTTCAATGGCATCGCGGACGGTGCTGCCGAGGTCGCGGCCTCGAACACTATATTTGATGGCGATGTAACGGGAGTTTCCTTCCCGGTAGATGGTGGATGCTCCATCTTCCAGCTTGATCTGGCAGAGTTGACCAAGGGAAACGCGTTCACCACCAGGACTGAGTATGCGGATATTCGAGATATCCTCGACCGTCCTGCGGAATGCTCCCTGGTAGCGAACGGTGAGGTCGTAGCGCTGTTCTCTAACTAGAATTTGACTGACAGCTTTCCCGCCAACGGCACCCTCGACCGCATCCTGGACGTCGCTGACATTGATACCAAAACGTCCGGCTGCGGCACGATCCACGAGTAAGTTGACGTTGGGCTGACCTCGAACCTGGAAAGTACCGAGATCGGCGACTCCAGCAATTTTTCCCATCACGTCCTGAAGTTCATTGGCTTTGGCTTCGAGCACTTTGAGGTCTCCGCCGAAGAGCTTGACGGCGAGCTCGCCCTTGACGCCGCTAACGGCTTCCTCCACGTTGTCGGAGATGGGCTGAGAGAAATTCCAGTCCACGCCCTGGAATTTTTGGAGGGCTTTGTCCATAGCGGCGATGAGTTCGTCCTTGCTATGAAACTGCGGTCGCCACTCCGAGCTGAGGTGGAGATCAACAAAAAACTCCGTGTTGTAGAAGCCGCTGGCGTCGCTACCGTCGTCTGGACGCCCCGCCTGGCTTACCACCTGGATAACTTCTGGGAAACCGGCGAGCACGCGGCGCGCATCGCGAGAAAGTGTGCCGCCGGTCGTGGGACCTGCGCTGGGTGCCAGCGTACCGCGTACCCAGATAGCACCCTCGTCCAAGTGCGGTAGAAATTCGGAGCCTACAGCGCCGCTAAAGGCGAGGAAAAGCATACCAGCCAGAGCGGCGAGGCCGAGGCCCAGCGGTAGCTTCAGGTGATCGAAACACCAATCGAGCGTGCTGGCGTAACGCGCTCCTAGAAGCTTTAGAAGAGGATTTTCCCACTCCTTGACGTTTTCTTTAAGGAACAGTTCACATAGAACGGGCGCGATGAGGAGCGCAAAGAGCAACGCCCCGACCAGCGCGAAGGCGACCGTCCAGGCCATGGGACGGAAGAGGCGGCCCTCGACCCATTGCAGGGTAAAGATGGGCAGATAGGAAGCAATGATGATGATCCGGGCGAAAAAAACGGGCCTTTGCACTTCATGGGCGGCGTCGCCGATCATTTCGCGAAGGGTCTTCTTACCGCGGCCAAAGGAAGCATGGCGCAGGATATTTTCGACCATGACAACCGAACCATCGACCACCATGCCGAAATCGAGTGCGCCCAGCGACAGCAGGTTGGCCGGAACGTGGCTGAGGTCGAGGAGAATGGCGGCGAAGAGCAGAGCGAACGGAATCGTGATCGTCACGATTAGCGCGCTCCGCACATTTCCCAAGAAAAAGAAGAGAATCACGGTAACCAGCAGGACACCGTTGGTGAGGTTCCGCAGAACAGTGTGTGTGGTGTAGTGAACGAGGTCACTCCGATCCAAATGCGGAATAATCTTGACGCCCTTGGGAAGGATGCCGTTGTTCAGTTCACGAATTTTCTGGTGCAGAGCCTCCAGCGTGGCATCGGCTTCGGCACCTTTTCTAAGCAGGACGATGCCCTCCACTACATCGTCGTCGTTGATGATTGTCCCATCTTCCTTGCGAATGGTTTTACCGAGCTGGCCGAGGCGGGTCTTGGGGGCTTGCACGACCATGCCGAGATCACGCACGCGGACGGGTGTTCCATTCGCGACTTTGACGAGAGTAGCTCCAATATCGTCGGTGTTGGTCATCAAACCAACGGCGCGCACGTTCAGGGCTTGTTGTCCGCGCTCGATAAAACCACCACCAGCATTGATGTTGTTGTTAGCAAGCGCTTGTTCCACCTGACTCAACGAAAGGCCGTAGGAAACCAGTTTCCCCGGATCGACTTGGACCTGATATTCGCGGGTAGGTCCGCCGAAAATGTTAACGTCGACGACATTCGGTACTGTCTTGAGTTGGTTGAGGACGAACCAGTCTTGCAGTGCTTTCAGCTCCATCACGTCATACTTGGGATTGGTGCTGGTGAGTGTGTAGAAGTAAATTTGGCCTGTGGGACTGTAGTCGGCCCCCAGTCCTGCACTGACGCCCGGCGGAAGGGTGATTTGCTGCAATCGGTCGATGACTTCCTGGCGAGCGGCCAGTGTCGTGATCTCATCGTCATAAACAATGGTTACGACGGAAAGTCCAGCCAGCGAAGCCGAACGGAGGTGGGTCATGTGCGCCACACCGTTGAGTTGCACCTCGACCGGAACGGTGACCTGCTGTTCCACTTCTTCAGCCGCGTGCCCCGGCCACTGCGTGATGATCTGAGTGTAGGTGTCGGCTACGTCGGGATAGGCCTCGATGGGGAGGTTGCGAAAAGAAATGATGCCCCAGGCGAACAAGACAATCGCAGCACTCAGGACGAGGATGCGGTTGCGAAGCGCAAAGTCAATGAGGTAGGCGATCATTTCTTCTCTTGCCCGCTATCGTCCTGGCTGTTGCTGACTTGCGCGGCCATCGCGCTGGAGAATTCAAGCGCGTTCAGAATGACTTCCTGGCCGGAAAGCACGGTGCCGGCCGCGATCTGCTACGATCCATCTTCGGTACGTCCGGTTGTGTGAATTTCGATTTGGCGGAAGCGTTGTGAGCCGTTTTTCCCTTCGCCTCCCTGGCCTTCTTTTCGGAACAGCCAGTCTTTGTCCTGTAAACGCATGATAGCGGCGCTGGGTACAACGAGCTGGGGCTGCAACTTGTGTGAGCGGAAAGTTGCGCTGGCATACATGCCAGGGCGCAGTGAGCCATCCGAATTGGGAAGAACAACGCGCACTTTCGCGGAGCGGGTATTGGGGTCGAGGACGCGGGAGATGTCGGCGACTTTACCGTGGAAAACGCGCTCCGGGAATGGGTTGAGGCGAATCTCGGCGGCGTCGCCGAGGCGAACCGATCCCAGATCATTCTCGTAGACGTCGCAAAGGATCCAGACTTGGGTCAGGTCGGCGATGGTAAAAAGGCTGGGAGAGTTGTCCAGGCTCTTGATGCCTTCCGCCCCAGCCACATTCTGCTCAACGATGACGCCGGAAACGGGTGCGCGAAGTTGGATCACCGACGCTGGATGATCGGGATCGCCGCCGAGGATGCGGACTCGTTGCGAAGTCGTCTGCAAATCCACCTTGGCTTTGTCCTC
Source organism: Acidobacteriaceae bacterium (assembly GCA_043746935.1). Classification (GTDB taxonomy): domain Bacteria; phylum Acidobacteriota; class Terriglobia; order Terriglobales; family Acidobacteriaceae; genus JANXUC01. The sequence goes on from JAYTQD010000633.1 coordinate 15,511, forward strand.
GGTATCTTGCGCGACCTGAAGATCTTTTTCGGCTAAGGCTCCGTGCGAATAGAGAAGCTGCGCGCGTTCGATCCCTTTGCGGGAAAGTTCCTCATCCGCGCGGGCCTTCTGGTAATCGGAGTTGGCGGAGCCGAGGTCTGAACTGGCAATCGAAAGCAACACTTGGCCCTTACGCACTTGGTCGCTAAGCCGGGCGTTGAGTTCAACGACTCGTCCGGAACCCAGCGATGTCATATGAATGGTTCGGTTCACATCCGGGCTGACCGTTCCGCTGGTAGTGAGAATGCTAGGGAGGGAGCGCGACTCGATGGGCACAAGCTTGAAACTGGCCGCTTGTTCCACATCGAATACGCCGGGTTCCAGGGTCACTTCGGCCTTGGTGGGCGCAGCCTGTTTGTCGTGCGAACAAGCCGTAGTGAAAAGTGTAAGAGCAGCAAGGACCAGGACGGACGTACAAGTCATCTTCAAGGAATCACCTCGCGGCCCACGGCCAGATTCAATTGGGCTGCGGCCGTTAAATACGAGCCGACCAGGTTCACGTAATTCAACTGCACGCTGCGATATTCCGCCTGTGCGTTCAGGAAGTCCAGCAACGACGTTCCGCCGTGTTGATAAAAAAACGAAACCGTGTCTCGCACGCGAACCGACTGCTGCAGGTACTTGGCCTTGTAAGGCCGCAGCAGAATCAGATTGTTTTCGAGCGTGGCGTAACTGGAATCAACGTCGCCGAGCACGGCTGCTTCGGCGACATCACGCAATCTCTCACTCCGCGTGATGTCTAGCTGCGTGCGCAGCTTCTCTCCCTGGTTGCGGTCGAATATGCGAAACGGGATGCTGACACTCACACCCAGTGTATTGACCCCAAACGGATTATTCGTTGACGAGTTGTGCGTATACCAGGCGCTCAAGGTTGGATCAGTCGAGCCGTTCGCCACCGCCAGCTTGTGATCGGTTTGCGCTTGATTCACCGCTTCGGCGGCTGCCTTCAAATCAGGCCTCACTTCCAGAGCAATCTTCCGGAACTCATCACGCGGCGGAAGTTGATCGCTGCTCTCGAACGTCCCGGTTACGTCAAACTGCTCCGCCGGAGTCCGGGAATTCAGCAGCGTGAGCAATTGAATCTTTGCCGTTTCCAGGTTCTCCCGGGCGCCTTGCAAATCGGATTCATATTGCACGTGTTGCAATTCCAGGCGATCCAGATCAATTTGTGCAATATCGCCGGCGTCAAAACGAATTCTGCTGATCTCCAGCAAGTGGTCGTAGTACGCCAGGTTGTCGGTCGCCAACTGGAGCACCGCTTTCGCCTGTAGCGCAGACACAAAAGCGCCGCGCAGGTTGAAAAGTAGAGTTCTTTCCACGTCCGCGTGGCTGGACTCGGCAATCAGAGTCGCTTTTTTTGCGCTCTCCAGTCGCAACTCCCGCTTGCGCTGCCGTTCATGCAAATAGCTGAGGTTTGGCGACTCAAAAGTTCCGGCGAACGGTCGCCACGCGCCTTTGTAAGGAGCGATTTGCGTCCCATCGGCTGACAGCGTTAACGTCGGATTTGGGCGCAGGAACGCGGTGATCTACTGCGCCTTGGATTCGTCGATATTCAAACGGTCGGCGAGGAGGGAGGGATTATTAGCCTGAAAATGCTCTTTGACTTTGTCCCAAGTCCAGGGTTCCTGCCCATACGAATTCAAGCAGAATACGAAAAGGAAGACGACGCAACAAAACCGCGAGATTTTCGGCGGACATGGGCGGTCAGCCGCAAGAGAGCGGACAGGTCGTTCGCGTTTAAAGTTTTGCAGTGCATCGGACATGGATGAGGAATATCTCGGTTGTATCGAATCGACGGCAGCGCGAATCTTAAATCTTTTAGCGGAAAAGGCTATCCTTAAGGGGGTTGTCCCCTCAGGGCTTGTTCGTCTCCGAGAGCAATACTTTCCATCAGGATGCCATCGTCGGCTCCATTGCCCATGCGGTGCGCAAGACAAAAGTCCTTCGCACCGAAGTCTCGCGGATTTGTCGCCATGTTGAGCCTTACCGTATCAACTGCTCCAACCGTCGCGGATACGCGAAACAGGTACGTTCAGTATCAAATCCGATCTTTCGGTTCGATGTGGGGCACAGATCGCCACTTGAGATGACGCGCGACAACCTTATAGTTGTATGCGGTCAAAGGCATTCTCTATTTCGTGGGGGAACTGCTGTGGTTTGGATGGTGGAGCGCCTTGGACCCTTATTGGACCAAGATTATTGGGAGGGGTTCTCGTAACCGATTGAAAGATATGGTAGACACGAGGAGAGAGCTGCCAATACGAATGTCGGGGTGCTCATCCTGCTTCCTCCAAGTTGTACGCAGGCAACGTGGTAAGGCGTCCGTCCTCGACTGGGCCACCCACCG
>JAYTQD010000634.1:0-2707 GCA_043746935.1 Acidobacteriaceae bacterium
ACCCGAGGAAAAGTTATCTTCCTGCCCACTCCTTCCAGTCGTTGATTGTCGCGCTCGTCATCCGCGTCGCCGTCTCACGCAGCCATTATCGAGGAATTCGCCACGCACTTTGCGCCGGGCAGCGTACTCATCTTTGCTCGCAACACCCATGGCAAGCCGAGCCATTTCAACGACGACCACTTGGCCCAACTCGGCGTGAGCGTTGATGCACACGCACAAATGCCGGATGTTGTGCTCCGTGATCCCGGGAACAATAGATTGTTTTTGGTGGAAGCCATTACTGGAAACGGCTTGGTGAACGCCAACCGGCGCAAAGAATTGACGCGACTATTCGCGAACGCTTCACCGCACTTAATTTATGTCACCGCCTTTCCCAATCGATCAATCGCGGGGCGTTACTTGCCGAACATCGCATGGGAAACCGAGGTGTGGATCGCCGATGCACCATCGCATTTGATCCACTTAAACGGTAATCGTTTTCTCGGGCCGTATCCCAAGTGACCCCACAGCGTGAATTGCGACCTATACCCCACCACCAATAGCTTGCGCTACTAACTAGATGATTTCCCGTCTCGAACGCATCCTCATCCTATGCAAGACCTATCCCTCGCCAAGCTGCTGGGCGGTTTGTTGCGCGAGTTCGAGCACGCGGCATCAATCGCAGACAGCGGTGACGATCATGGCGCCTCGGAGAAATCATCTCGTCTGCGCGGCGCTCATCGCATGCATCCCTTACTTGGCGAGTTGCTCGCCTCAGGAAACACCGGCGAATAATAGAAACATTCAAGTCAGAGACAGCGTGCCTGTGCCGATTTCCGCGGCACCGGTGCCTACCCATGTATTGACGAAGGATAGCGCTGGCTCGCTCACCCTGGCTGAGCAGGGTGATTTCATTGAGGTCAGGCTGGAACAGCTGACATCCGCCACCGGGACTTGGCGGCTGTTGCGTCAAACTGGCAGCGGGCGTGTCGAGCCCCTAGGGCAAGCGACGCTCGCGCGGGACAAGAGCGGAACAAAGCGGGTATTTCGCTTTCGTGCCGTGCGTATCGGTACGCTTGAGCTGGCTTTTGTTTTGCAGGAACCAAACAAAACGCCACGACCCGAAGAGGTCGTGGCGTTCAATTTTTCGATCAAATGACCAGCGGTTTTCCGGGCTACGATTTTTATTTGCGCCGGCCGGGTGTGCTGGCTCAGTTCACACGTATTGGGATATAAGTCGCGTTGTTCGACTCGACCGCTTCCGGGATGGCGTTATTGTCGTCGATGATGACACCGAGCCAGTAATTGGTTCCGGGTTTCAGGTCTGATGGAATGACCAGACTGACCGCTGTGGTGTACACATTGTCGCGACTGAGGTTGAAGGATCCGCTGCCGATTTTGCGATCGAACGTGGTAATCAGGTCGTTGGTGGAAATGTAGTATCCGACCTGGATCCCCGTCTTTGTGTTGGCGCCGTTGTTTTCATAGGTGAACTCGGCGCGTACCGTTTGCCCGCGATTAACCCGGTAGCCGGTTTCTCCCGCCACGTCCACCGTAGGAAGCACAGTCCCTGCCGAGTTGTAGATGACGGTCTTGGTATGGTCGCTGTACTCGCCAGAGGGGCCGCTGTATTTCCAGTGCACGACAGCTACATCTTCCCAAGCGGGAGAGCGGGTGCCATACAGGAATACAGCGCCATCTGCGGCGTCCTCTCCAGTGTAGGCCGTCGCTGTGGATCCGTTCACGTGGATGTGCTCGAAGTCGGATCCCATGATGTTGTATTCGGTGTTGACGTGATTGAGGATAAGGCCGTGGCCAAGCTCATGGGCGCCGGTGGTCTGAATCGCCCGCAGCGAGCCGGTGTAACGGATCAGCGATGATTTGACGGTATCCGCCGTCCATTGCCAGGGCGATCCGTAATCGAAAATCACATCGACCTCATCCATGTGAACATGGTCGCCAAAGAACCAGTAGCAGGTCCAATTTTGATAGGCGATTGCCGGTGCGCCGGCGAGTATCGAGCCCGTGTCACCCCAGATTTCGTTCTCGCCGTTGCTCCGCCCCACGCCGCCGGAATCCATGGAGACCGTATAGCGAAAATTGCTGGGGTTGCGGTTGAACTTGGTAACCGTGTCGCGAATGCCGTTCTCCCAGTATCCGGAAGGAAAGCTCACCGTGTTGGGACGCACGGTTTGATTGCTGGAATCGAATTTGATGGGGTGGCCCAAACAGCTCTTGTAGCTATAGGCCAGCGCCAAATCAGGTACCCACAGGGTTGCGCCGCATGCGGCGGCTATGGCAAGCAATATCTTCATGGGAGATCTCCATTCAGTATTTTGGTGGCGGATTGTCTGTCAGCAGGCAACCGACTATTTTCGAATGACGGGGCTGAAATCGTTTCGTTCGTAAGCCTTGTATTCATCGTCATCGTGAGCGCTCACGCGTGGCGGTGCGATCCGCTGCGGCACGGCGGTCCCTATTTTTGCCGCGACGATTTCGGCCTTGGGATCGATGCTTTTAACTTCAGCGGGTTTGCGCTTGCTCAATTTCGCGAGACGCTGCGTTTCGGCAAGGAATGTGGATAGGGGCAAGGCCACGGTCAACACGTCCGGTTTCGGTTGCGTGCTTGGCGACTCTCCCTTTCGTATGTCTCCTGACCTTTCGGGACTTGGAAATTCGTCGGTGAGCTCAATGAATTTCGGGGCCTCGGCTTCGTAACGACGACGCG
>JAYTQD010000635.1:0-7198 GCA_043746935.1 Acidobacteriaceae bacterium
AACAGTCAAAGCCTCGCAAAATGGTACTCCGCCACTCCTTACAATGAAAACACGGACGCTCCGGATCGCCAAATTGCTGATATTGGCAAACACGCTCACGGTTGATTGCCCAATCGCCAAACCTGCCGCAGCAGGAAAGCCGTCGGCCTAGTTCTCTAACATAGCAACAGGGGGAAAGGGCAGAGGGACAGACGGAAGTGACCCCATAAACATTTTTTCAATACCCTCTTGGCCGGTGGCCCACACGCCGACGGGGTGGCCCATTCAAGCCTTCTTTGGGCTTGAGTGGGGAAGTTCAGGCGCTGGGCGAGCCTTCCGGCTGTGCGTTCCCGCTCCCTGGCAGTCCACCTGCATTCAATCTCCGTCCACACCTAAACCTGGGAAAGCCCCACGCAAGCCAACAGAGGTCTTGAATGGGGCACCTGGCAGCAAGCGGGGCGACATGGTAAACCTATCGTATCGGCAGTATCACTCCCGCCCTTGCAAAAAACGCAAGAGCCTGCCCTGAGCGGAGTCGAAGGGACGGGGCACCCGAGATTCCGTTTTGGGAAAGAGAAGTCAAAACCCGTGAAAGGGCCTGCCACCCGCCCACCCGAGATTCCGTTTTAGGAAGGGAAATCAAAACCCATGAAAGGATCGGCCACCCGCCGAAGGGTGGGAGTAGGAAATGTTCACACAACAGAACGAACAACGCTTGCGTTGGCAGTATCGCCGAAAAACGACTGCAAAGGGCCTGACAGTGGCTGTATACAAAACTGGGGTAGTCAAAAATGATGAAGGTGAGGTGGAGAACGGCGGTTATCTTGCTCGTAGGCGCAGTGGTTCTGCCAATTTGTGGAGCCATGTTTCTTCCCGTTCTGCTTCCACCCCTTTGGAGACTGCGTCACGGTGCATCCCTATCGAACGGCGGTATAACGGTTACTCTCAAGGGTGGCTGGACCGGATATGGCATTCCCGATGGAGTCCAGCTAAGTAAGCCATCCTGGGAGGGTAACCTATTTTCTCCTCTCTCTGTCAGGTCAAGCTTTCTGGTCTTGACAAATAACAGCAAGTGTTTGAACCGTGCTGCCCAAGAGAGGATTCTTTCGGGGACGCTTAAACATCGGAAAGAAGGTGGATACGCCAACGTCAGGGCCATCAGTTTGGCAGCTGGAGGGAACAACTTTGAGTGTACGCGCAGCGAATCTGCAACGGACTCCAAACAGGTCACGGTGGAGTGCACTGCTTCCGAAGGCAATTCATTTTTTTATCTTGCGGGGCACGACGACGATATCCAAGACGGCCTTGGGATAGTGGGTTCCGCCGTCGTTTCATTGAAGTGCGCGGAACCCGGCACGGGTTTTTAACTTGTGGAGGAAACACGGGGACCACTGGACGCAACTGGCCGGTTAACCCAGCCCTTCTCACACACAGCCGCCCGCCTCCCACCCCAAAGGTGCCTTCTCCCTAACCTCCTCCGGATGGGGAGTGCTAAAATTACGGAAATATCCGTTCTTTCAGATAGGCTTAGGATAGACGGCCCCGAGTGGCCTGCGGCGGGAAGTCGGTCGCCCTAAATTTTGGAGTGCGAGGCAGAATGGATTCAGGACCCATAGTCCCAGCTGGAAGCCACATCCTGCGCGAAGTGCGGTCGAGTTTTTCGTCGGATCCGGGACGCGCCGGGGCGGGGTTTTCCGCCATCTCGGTGACGGCGCACGAGTCGGCTCTGCGCGACTATTTGCGCGTGCTCGACAAGCGCAAGTGGGTGGTGTTGTCGTGCCTGCTCATTTTGCCGGCGCTGGTGGGCATTGCCAGTCTGCGCATGACTAAGCTTTATGATGCGGTGGGGAGTATCGCCATCAACAAGGTGGATCCCGTCTCGCTGAGTGTGTCGGGCACCTCCGGCCCGGCGGACTATTTTGACCCCACCGACATGGACACCGAAGTTCAGATTTTGGAAAGTGACACGTTGGCGCTGGAGGTGATTCGCCAACTGAATTTGGATAAACGCCCGGACTTTGGGGGCGTGCCCGCGTCGGCGCAGAATCACGGCAGCATCACCATGGACCCCTTGACGGCTGACTCGGCGCGGGTGACATCCATGCTGGGGCGCTTCCGCGGTGGCCTGCACGTCTCGGTCCGGCCCAATACTAGGATCATCGAAATTCATTACACCAGCCCGGACAAAGCGCTAGCCGCCTCGATTGTGAACACCCTGGCCACCACCTACAAGGAAGAAAACTATAAGACAAAATTTGAATCCACCATGCAGGCGTCGGACTGGCTCTCCAAGCAGTTGGTCGATCTGCAAATCAAGGTGGAAACGTCGCAGGAAAAGCTGGTGCGGTATCAGAAAGAGCACGAAATTCTAGGCACGGACGAGAAGTCCAACATCATTACCAGCAAGCTGGAAGAATTAAACCGGGAGCTCACTGCCGCTGAAGGCGACCGCATGCAAAAAGAGGCGGCCTACCGGCAAGTGCAATCCGGCGATCCGGCGGCGGCCATTGCCCCAGGGACCAGCGGAATCATCGGGGGATCGCAGCTCGACCGTTTGCGTGGGCAACAAGCGGACTTGCGCATCCGGGTTGCGGAAGCCTCCACACAGTTGGGACCGTCCTATCCCAAAGTGGCGGAGCTGAACAACCAACTCAAACAGATAGACACGGAAATTCAGAACGAAACCACCAAGGTGATCCACGGCATCCGCGACCAGTATGAAGTGGCCCTGCAGCACGAAAAACTGCTGGCCACTGATTTTGAAGCGCAGAAGCAGCAAGCCAACAAGCTGAACGAAAGCGCCATCGAATATAGCATGCTGAAGCGCGACTTGGACACAAGCCGCCAGCTCTACGAGGGTCTGCTGGAGAAGATGAAAGAAGCGGGCGTGACCGCGGGCCTGCGCTCCAACATCTTCCGCATCGTGAACACGGCGCGCATCCCGACCGCGCCGTCGGAACCCAACATCCCGCGGAATCTTGCCTTCGCATTCGCGCTGGCGCTGACTTCCGGCGTCGGCTTGGCATTCTTGCTCGAGAGTCTCGACAATACCGTTCGTACAACGGAACAAGCGCAGAACATTTCGCAACTGCCATCCCTGGGACTGATCCCCATGGGGACTCGCAGCGATGATGGCAAAATTTCACGACGCCTGACTCTCGCCTCCTCCATCGCTCCCTCGAAAGAAGCGGTCGAACTCATTACCCAGGCCAAGCCACAATCGCAAATGGCCGAAGCCTATCGCGCCCTGCGAACATCCCTGCTCCTGTCCTCGCTCGGCGCCCCGCCCAAAATCATCTTGGTCACCAGCGCTCTACCGCAGGAAGGCAAGACCACGACCAGCATCAATACCGCCGTGGTACTGGCCCAGAAGGGCGTCAGAATCTTGCTCATCGACGCGGACATGCGCCGTCCCAGCGTTCACAAAACGCTCGGCATGACCGGTCCACTCAAGGGTCTCAGCAATGTTCTGACCGGCACGGCGACCATTCAGGAAGCCATTGTTCCATCGCCACAACTACCCAACCTCATGGTTCTACCTTCCGGCAGCCCGCCGCCGAACCCGGCGGAACTCCTCGCCTCCGCCAATATGCGCACCATGCTCGCTCAACTCCGCGAGCAGTACGACCACATCGTCATCGATACGCCGCCCACTCTCTCCGTCACCGATGCCGTCGTCCTTTCCACCCGCGCCGACGCCGTAGTCCTGGTCATCCGCTCCGGCCAAACCACAAAAACCGCCCTCCGCCGCGCCCGCGACCTCCTCACTCAAGTCAACGCCCGCATCTGCGGCGTCCTCCTCAACGCAGTCGATCTCGCCTCTCCAGATTATTATTATTATTATGAGTATCAGGCTAAGTATGGGGGGCATTACTATCGCGGGGAAGAGGCCGTGGAAGAGACGGCGCCAACGTCGGGGGCCGTTTAGATAGCGATGGCTTCTACTGGCCGAGGCGCGGTGATAGGGATTGTGTTGGCGTGCGGGTTGATTGGGTTTGCCTTGGCGGATTTTGTGGCGGACGTGGTGGCTGGGCGACCTAGTTTGCGCAACCTGCGGATGGCGACACGACTGGCGCCGGGCAACGCGGCGTACCACAGTCAGCTGGGGCGGTATTTGCAGGTTACGAACGGGAATCTGCGGGAGGCGCTCCGCGAATACAAGAGGGCGACGCAGTTGAATCCCCAGGATGCGGCGGCGTGGTTTGATATTGCTAGATTGGAACAAGTTCTGGGCGATTCGGCGGAGCAGGGACGCGCTTTGGAACAGGCTGTGCGCGCGGCGCCGAGGAAGCCCGATGTGGCCTGGGAAGCGGCGAACTTCCTTCTCTTGCGCGGCGAGCGCGAGCCAGCAATGCGGGAATTCCGGGTGGTGCTGGAAAACGACACGGTCGCCGCCGGGGCGGCGCTGGATCTGATCTGGCGAGTGGAGCCCGACGCCGACGTGTTGCTGGAAAACGTGATTCCGCACAAGCCGGAAACCTATGGCGCGTTTTTATCGCTGCTGATCTATAAGCAAGACAATGCCGCGGCCGCCAAAGTTTGGTCTTCGCTGGTGGGGTTGCAGCAATCGTTTCCCGCGCGCACTGGGCTCGGCTACGTTGATTACCTGTTGAGCCAGCGCTTGCCGGAGCAGGCTCGAGATGCCTGGCAAGAGATGGCGCCACTTTGTGGCTTAACTTCGTATCTGCCCAGCCAGAACTTGATTGTGAATCCGCGGTTTGAACAAGACGTACTGAATGCCGGGTTTGACTGGCACTACTACGAACAAGGCAGCGTCAAGATCACGCTGGATGGCAACGCGGCCAGCGGCAGTCACGGGCTGCTGGTGAGCTTTCTCGGCCCCGGATTCGGGGAAACCGGGCTATTCCAGCGAGTGGCGGTTGCGCCGAACACGCAATACCAGTTCAGCGTACACTTCAAGACCGACGAGCTGGAAGGCGCGGGGGGACCGGCGTTTGTGGTCCGCGATGAACTGACGGGAGTGGTCTACCTGACGACCGAAACGTTGAAAAATCCGGGTAGTTGGCGGGAAGTCTCAGGGCATTTTGAAACAGGTCCGGAGGCCAAGCTGGTCAGCGTGAGAATGGTGCGGATTCCGGCGGGCAATGCCATGCGGGGACATCTTTGGATGGACGAAGTGCAGTTGACGAAGTTGGAATTGTAATTTTGTAATCTGTAATTTTGTAATTTGGGTGATTGGCATCGAAGATACAGATTACAAATCACAGATTACAAAATTACGAAATTACAAATTACGAAATTGCAAATTACGAATGTCGAGTCCTACCCAAGTACTTGCGGAGCTGGAGAATCTGGAATCGAGCACGCGTGCTTTACCGCGGGCGGATCGGATTGCTTTGTATGGATGTTTGGCGTTGTTGCTGTTTGGGCCGCTGGCGTTTGGGGCCGTGGAAACATGGTCGGCGTTTGTGATGGAAGCGGGGTCGGCTGGGCTATTGATTGTATGGTTGATGCCGAAACTGCGGGGTGAGGCTGCGCCGGCGCGTTCGAATCCAATGTTCGCGCCGATGCTGGCGTTCGGCGGTTTAGTGGTGTTGCAGCTCCTGACCGGCATAACCTCCTACCGTTATATGACCTGGACGTCGACGCTACTGCTTTCTAGTTTTGGAATATTGTGTTTTTTGTTGACGCAGGTGTTGCGGCGCGCCCAGGACATCATCCGCTTTGGAATTGTGGCGACGGTTTTCGGATTCGCGCTGGCTTTTTTTGCGGTGATTCAGGATTTGTCGAGCAATGGCAGGATTTACTGGCTGCGGCTGCCGCGCTCGGGGGGCTGGATTTATGGGCCTTATGTCAATCACAACCACTACGCCGGGCTGATGGAAATGCTCTTCCCCATCCCATTGGCAATGTGCCTGAGCCGGCGGATGGAACGCGGTCCCAAGATTGCGCTAGCGGTGGCTGCCACTTTTATGGCCAGCACGATCGTCCTTTGCGGATCTCGGGGGGGAGTGATCGCGCTGGCTGTGCAACTGGCGTTGGCAAGCGCGTTTGTGGCTGTACCTCGAAAGAGCCCGAAGGTGGCGCTGGCGCTGGGCGCATGTCTCGCTGCGGCAGGGTTGTGGATTCTGCTAGTCGGAGGTACTGGGGTGGCGGATCGACTTTCGACATTCCATACGGAAGCGCACACGGAACTCTCCACGGGACTGCGGATGACGGTTACGCGGGATTGCTGGCGAATGTTCCAGGATCGACCGATTTTTGGGTGGGGGTTGGGAACGTTTCCGACGGCATACCCGCCGTATCAGGGTTTTTTCTCGAACATCTTTGTGAATGAGGCGCACGACGACTACGCGCAGTTGCTGGTGGAGATGGGGCTGCTGGGATTTCTGACGATGCTTTGGTTTTTGGCGCGGTTGTTCCAGGCGGCGTGGCGCAAGCTGCGGAGCGGCAAGCTGGGCGTGAACGGCGGGTTGGCTCTGGCTGGGACTTTGGGATGCGTAGGAATTCTGGTGCATAGTTTTTTTGATTTTAATTTGCAGGTGGCATCGAATGCGGCATGGTTTTATGTTTTGGCAACCTTGGTGGCTGCGCCATCGGTGAGTGAGCCCAGGGCGAAAGTCATGAGCAGCAGCCGGCGGGACGTGCGGTTGTAGGGTGAGCTAGGGAAAGGCTGAATCAGAGTTTCCCAAGGTCTTCCCTCTTTTTGTTGCAGTAAAAATAGTAGACAGATTTTACGCGATCACTTCCACTCTCGGATTCCATGAGGTCCTCGAAACATTTGTCAACTCTTGGGGAACAGTGCTCGTATAGCCAGCGGTAGCCGATGCCCGCAAGCTTCGCGCTCTCGCTAAGAGTCAGTTCGAGCGCAACCTCGGGCGTGGGTGACAAGGTCTGCGCACCTGCGCCTGCCTCATCTCGCACCCTCCATGTCTCTCTTGAGACCTGAAGCAGCGCTGGGACGTCTTCCGAAGTGCCGAACCTGCAGACGATCCTAACGGCAGCGAGCTTCGTATCGAGTCCGCGCTTGCCAAGTATTGCCTGCCAAAGGAGATGTCCGTCGCTTGTCCATTGGCAACCAGGCCAGCAAGGGCAGCTGCAACGAACTGGGACCGAATAGAATCATCGAATTTGTGCATTCTTTCGACAGGCGCTGGATCGGAAGCCCGGTCTCTTACCGCACACGTGAGGAGTTCCGCCGGTCTGGATTGGTCGGAACACAATGGACTTGCGCAGGCTGAGACGTCATACGCAGGGT